>JBGTJW010000548.1:0-10632 GCA_041744955.1 Stenomitos sp.
CTTCGCGGCATCGCTCTCCAGTCAATTGCTGTGTCAATATTCTGGGTGGATTGATTGCTTATTGCCAGCAACCAAAGAAACCTTCCATCGCTATTGACCACAATTTGCTGCTTCCCGCTTAACCCGAACTGACGTTCACTAATAAAGGCATTTACCTTTCAAGTACCTAGAACGGAAGGAACCTGAAACTCTAGACTGGTGCCTAGCTACTGACTATACGGAAAGGTTCTGTATATTTCCTGATTGGAGTGGATATCCCGAATTTTCCCGGTGTATCTCCCTCTCTTGTCATTTGGTCGATCGCCCCTCACCATTACTTGAGTTGAGCGTGCCAAACATTTGCATAGCAGCAATATGAGTAAGGCAAAACTACGCCATACTCGATTCGGCGATCGCTCGATCAAGAATGAGCCGCAACTCTTCTGCCTTCTACCTTCTACCTTCTGCCTTCCTATGCCTCTCGGTGGGCAATAACCGCATAAAACGGATCGCCGCCGCCCATGCCCAGCAAGCGCATGATGCTCGGTGCCTGAGATGTCTGCGCTACGACCTCAGGTTTTGTGAAGCCTGGTACAGCAGCGAAGTAGCCTGTAACGAGCTTCACACGATCGCCCTCAGAGCCATCGCGCCATGCCTGAATCGCTTTCTGGTAGAACATTCGGTTAGAGAAGCTGACGATCGCCACGCCACCCGGTTTCAGCACACGATGGATTTCGCTAAAAATCGCTTCGGGATACTGGATGTACTGCACCGACACCGTGTTCAGCACCGCATCAAACGATTGATCCTCAAACGGCAGCTTTGGCTCCTGGTTTAGGTTCTGCACGAAGTAATGGTCAAGCCGTGGGTTGCGCGCCAGTTCTTCGCCGTTGAGTCCATGCCCTTCCACATGGGCAAAGGCGATCGCCTCAGGCAAATGCGACACCCAGCTACTCATCAAGTCCAGGATGCGTGTGTTTGGTTGCAACCGTTCCTGATAAAGATCGGTCAGTTGCTGAATAAAGCCTTCGTCAACATGGGTAACAAAGCGTGGCTGTGCATAAAAGAGGTTATCGTTTGTATCGTCAAGTTTGGTGCGCTGTTCAGGGCGTAGCAGCATAGCGTCTAAAAGAACGACGGTTTGAACGTGTGAATGATTATGAAGCTATGTTAACAAGGTCTGCCCCTACCTGAACGATCGCGGGTGAAGTTAGCACCGCTGAACGCTTAAGGCAATTTTTCGTACGGGTCGGATGCCGCAGCCATTAGCCGTTGCTTGATCCAGACGTGTAACTATCCGGACGTACAAAAAGCATTCTGATCAATGGAAGAGATGCCGTATGTTTTAGAGTTCGATCGTGCCACGCAGAGTAGAACTGCTACCCCATCTCACTGCTCAAGAGTTGAAAGACCGTTACCAGCAAGCGCAAGATCCGATTGAAGCGCGTCGCTGGCACTTGCTGTACCTTGTGAACCAACAGTGGACAGTGAAGCTGGCAGCAGAGAGCGTGGGCTTAAACTACGACTACGCCAAAGAAATTGTCCGCCGCTACAACCAAAACGGCGAAGCTGGAATCCAAAACCGCAGTCAGCGAGGCAAACCCTCACCACGATCGCTCCTGACGCTGACCCAGCAGCAAGAACTACAGCAAGCGCTTGGCAGTGCCCCTCCTGAAGGCGGACATTGGACAGGACCGAAAGTTGCCCGCTGGATCGCTGCCAAAACAGGCAAACCAGTCTGGAACCAGCGTGGTTGGGATTACTTGCAGCGCTTAAGGCATTAACAATTCATCTCATTGCTTAAACAAAGACATTGAGCTTAAGCCACAAAGCAGAAGCAAAGCGTACCATAGCTCCCCTTCTGCCTTTTGCCTTCTGCCTTTTGCCTTCTGCCTTTTGCCTTTCCCCATAAGCACAGCTCATGAGTAAGTTTACCTAACAAAACTTTACAGATGGCGATCGTGCAACGGATAATAGAGCTGTAACAGCAAGTTACAAAAACCAAATTGTCATTAGACAGAGAGGCAGGTATGGTAGCACTCACCGATCGGCAGCGCTTAACGTTAGAAACCGTTGCATTGGCGCACGCTGATGGAGTTAGCGAGTCTGACACCACTATCATTCGTTGTCTAGATTGGGATCGAGAACGCTTCGACATTGAATTTGCGCTCAACAATGGCACCACCTACAACTCATTCCTCATTCGTGGTGAAAAGGTTGCCCTGGTTGATACCTCCCACGAAAAGTTTCGGCAGTTGTATCTCGATACGCTGAAGGGCTTGATTGATCCCGCTGCGATTGATTATCTGGTCATTAGCCACACTGAGCCAGATCACAGCGGTTTGGTCGCAGATATCCTGAAGCTGGCTCCTCATGTGACGGTCGTTGGTGCAAAGGTCGCCATTCAATTTCTGGAAGATCTGGTGCATCAGCCCTTTGAGCGGAAGCTAGTGAAGAACGGCGATCGCCTGGATCTGGGCAATGGGCACCTGCTGGAGTTTGTCTCCGCGCCCAACCTCCACTGGCCCGACACCATCTTTACCTACGACCACAAAACGCAAGTGCTGTATACCTGCGATGCCTTTGGGATGCACTATTGCGACGATTCCACTTTTGATGAAGACCTGGAACTGATTGAGTCGGACTATCGCTACTATTACGACTGCTTGATGGGACCCAATGCGCGATCGGTGCTTTCTGCCCTCAAGCGGATGGGCGATTTGCCTGGAGTTGCCACGATAGCCACAGGGCATGGTCCGCTCTTGCAATACAACCTGGAAGAGTTGGTCGGGCGCTATCGCACCTGGAGCCAGGAGCAAGCAAAAGCTGTGACCACGGTGGCACTCTTTTACGTTTCTGATTACGGTGCGGCAGAGCGGCTGGCATACTCGATCGTCCAGGGTGTCATGAAAACGGGCGTGGCGGTGGAACAGATGGATCTCCGTACCGCAGAACCTCACGAAATCCGAGAACTGGTTAGCCTTGCGTCGGGTATCGTCATTGCTATGCCGCCCCAGTCCGGTGACTTTGCCTCTGCCGCGAAAGCAGCCCTGGGAACCATTCTGGCGGCAACCCACGCGAAGCAATCCTTTGGTCTCTTTGAAAGCGGTGGCGGTGACGATGATTCGGTACATCTGCTGCGAAACAAGCTGCAAGACGTGGGCTTAGCTGAAGCCTTTCCACCCATTTTGGTGAAGGAAGCACCAACTGAGGCGACCTATCAACTCTGCGATGAAGCGGGTACTGACCTGGGGCAGTGGTTGATGCGCGATCGCACTATTAAGCAAATGAAAGCGCTGGATGGCGATTTAGACAAAGCGCTGGGTCGCTTGAGCGGCGGGCTGTACATCATTACCGCGCAAAAGGGTAAAGCGTCCAGCGCTATGCTTGCCTCGTGGGTAGCTCAGGCAAGCGTCGAGCCGTTGGGTATCACGATCGCGGTTGCCAAAGATCGGGCGATCGAATCCTTTATGCACGTAGGCGATCGCTTTGTGCTAAATATTCTCGAAGAAGGCAGCTATCAGCCGTTGATGCGGCACTTTTTGAAACGCTTTGCCCCTGGAGCCGATCGATTTGCTGGGGTCAAAACCTATCCGGCGACTAATGGTGCGCCGATTCTGTCAGAGGCTTTGGCATACCTGGAGTGTGAAGTCACAAGCCGGATGGAATGCAGCGACCATTGGATCGTCTACAGCACGATCGATGCGGGTCGTCTGGCAAAGCAAGATGCGCTGACGGCAGTACATCATCGGAAGGTGGGCAACCATTACTAGAGTTAATTGTTAGCGGTCAGCGGTCAGCAGTCAGCGTTTGGCAATGAGCATTGACAGTTAGCAGTCAGAATTAACTCAAAACTCAAAACTCAAAACTCAAAACTTCCCTCCTGCTCCCCGTGCCCCTCTGCCGTTCCCTTACCCTCTCACCGCTGCTATGCCTTCTCCCAACTCGTTCTTCAAAGCGATCGCCAGTTTCTTTAAACCCTCTGCGCCCTCGCCAGATATCTCAGAGGAACCGGATGTGCAGGCGGCGATCGCGGCGGTAGAGATTGAAGCAGATGAGACGGCTGACGCTGTGCCATCTGTGGAGACTCGACCGCGTGATGTGCAGGTAGCGTCGATCGGGGATGGTACAACCGTGCTGCGATCGCGTACGTGGGATCGACTCAAGTTTGAGGTTGAGTACGGTCGGCAAAAGGGCACTACAGCCAATGCCTATCTCATCCAGGCAGACAAAATTGCTTTGCTTGATCCACCAGGCGAATCGTTTACAGACATCTTTCTGACTGCGTTGCAGCAGCAACTGGATCTATCACAGCTTGACTACGTGATTGTCGGGCACGTCAACCCAAACCGGATCGCAACGCTCAAAAAATTGCTCTCACTTGCACCACAGGCAACGATGATTTGCTCAAAACCAGCGGCAATCTTCTTACGCGCAGCTTGGGCAGACGATGATGCACCGATTAAACCCATTCGGGGTGATGAGGTGCTGGACTTGGGGCAAGGACACGCACTCCAATTTGTGTTTGTGCCGACTCCCCGCTGGCACGATGCCCTTTGCACCTACGACCCTGCCACACGCATTCTGTTTACCGACAAATTCTTTGGCGCACACGTCTGCGATGAACCAGTGTTGGACGAAAACTGGAAGCAGCTTGATGACGATCGACACTACTATTTTGACTGCCTTCATGCGGCTCAGACCCGTCAGGTTGAGGCAGCACTGGATAAGTTTGCCACGTTTACCAAAACGAAACTCTATGCGCCGGGTCATGGTCCGATGGTGCGTTACAGCCTCAGCCGCTTGACGTACGACTATCGTGAATGGAGCCAGCAGCAAAAGACGAAGGATTTAACCGTGGTCGTGCTCTATGCGTCTGCCTATGGCAACACGGCGACGATTGGGCAGGCGATCGCCAAAGGCATTGCCCAAACAGGCGTTCAGGTTGAGTGTGTTAACTGCGAGTTTGCCGACCCTGCCGAGATTACTACTCTGGTTGAGCAATGCGACGGGTTTATGATTGGCTCACCAACACTGGGCGGACACGCCCCGACTCAAATTCAGACGGCGTTAGGCATCATTCTCTCTACGGCTCCCAAAACGTTACTGGCAGGTGTGTTTGGTTCCTATGGTTGGAGCGGTGAGGCAGTTGATCAAATTGCAGAAAAGCTAAAAGACTCCGGGTATCGACTGGGGTTTGAGACACTGCGGATCAAGTTCAAGCCCACTGAAGAGACGCTTCAGCAATGCGAAGCCATTGGCACAGATTTTGCCCAAAGCCTCCGTAAAGAGAAGCGCATTCGTGCCCCGTATCAAAATGCGGCAGATGGACAGACCGATCGCACTGGGCAAGCGGTTGGACGAGTGACTGGTTCGCTCTGTGTACTGACTGCCATGCAGGATGATATTAGGCTGGGCTTACTCACGTCCTGGGTTTCACAAGCTAGCTTTAATCCGCCAGGGCTGACGATCGCGATCGCTAAAGACCAGACTGCCGATCTACTCGCGCACATAGGCGAGCCATTTGTCCTCAACATTCTCAAGCAGGGCAAAAATCTCCGGCGACACTTTCTCAAACCGCCCAGCCCTGGCGAAGATCCATTTGTGGCGATCGCAACTGACACAGCAACCAACGGCTGTCCAGTGCTTACGGATGCCCTTGCTTACTTAGAATGCACTGTCCAGAACCGCATGGAATGTGGCGACCATTGGCTACTCTATGCGGTTGTTGATCAAGGTAAGGTCTTGGATGCTTCAGGTGTCACTGCCGTCAACCATCGTAAATCAGCGCTTCAACATTAGAAGATCAATAACCTGAGTTCGGGATAAGCTGAACCCCTTATGCGATCGCTGCTGATGTCAAGTCTTTGCCAACGTGTTCGCGGCGTTTCAGTCGATCAGCACCGCATCAGCGTTCCTAACCCGCACTGACGTTAACAATCCTGCCGACACCTGAACTGATGCCTCTTTGCGTCAATGACCCATCACCTTGCTTGTACCGATGTTCGTTTCCGAGTGCAAGCATTCGGCGATCGCCCGTCCCAGGTATTCGTACTGCTCCAGGTGATTGTAGAACTGTGCCGAAACACGCACGAGACGACTGGAAGCGGTGGGAAAGGGCACGATCGGCACCTCAATCTGGTAACGCTTCAACAGAGCATCTTGCAACTCCATCGGATTACCATCGGGCAGCGGGACTACTGCCATCGCTCCCAGCATCGCCTCTGGGCAGGGTGGCGCAATCTGGAGCGTTTCGCAGAGGCTACGACGAGCCGCGATCACCAGCGCATGGTTGGTTGCCATCAACTCATCCCATCCTCCTGGCAACAACGAACCCATAAAGCGGATCGCTTCGGGGACGCAGAGGTAAGCCGTAGGGTCGTCGGTGCCTACCCAGTCAAACTCCAGCCGAAAGCGACTGCGATCGGTATGCATTGCATTCGCACCGTGGCTAATGGTAAGCGGACGGATGGCTGGCTGACGATCGCGCTGCACATACAAAAAAGCAGCCCCTTTGGGAGCCGAAACCCATTTGTGTAAATTGCCTGTATAGTACATTGCGCCAAGAGCTTGCAGGTTGAGCGGCAACATTCCCGGCGCATGGGCACCATCCACCAGCGTTTCGACTCCCCGTTGTGTTAAGGCTTGCACCAGTGCAGTCAGCGGAAACACCAGCCCCGTTTGACTGACCACATGATCCAGCAGCGCCAGTCGCGTTTTGTCAGACACACAGGCAACGATCGCGTCTATCACTTGTTGCGGCTCCTCAATCGGAAATGGCACCTGCGCGACCACAACTTGCAAGCCATACCGTTCTGCCACATAATTCAACGCATTGCGGCAGGCATTGTACTCCTGGTTCGTCGTCAGCAACTCGTCGCCTGGTGCAAATGAAAGCGACTTCAAAACCGTATTAATTGCAGTCGTTGCGTTGGGCACAAACGCCAGATCATCTGCCTCTGCGCCGACAAACGCTGCCAACTCTACACGGGCATCGTCCAGGAGCGCTTCCAGATCACGCCCAAAGAACTGGAGGGGCTGTCGTTCCATACGGTCTCGCCAGCGCTGCTGAGCCGCCAACACCGGCAAGGGACACGCGCCAAACGAGCCATGATTCAAAAAGGTAATGGACGCATCAAGCGACCAGCAGGCAAGTAGCTGCTCACGCGAAGGAAGCAACGCTGCCAATTCATCCTTCTGCAAATTCGATCCTAAGCTGTCCATCGCTGCAACCATAATTTGACCATGCAATGCTCTTGAATACTCTATGCCTCTCCGCTAAAAACTGTTCTCTTCTGTTACTACAACCATACGCTGCCTGCAAGTTATAGCCGTAGCCATATTGGTTAGGCGGGGTGCAGGGGTTCTACCCCTGGCTGGGGGCGAAGCCTCCACCCCCCCTTTGATCCCAATGTCCTAAGTCCTGTGGCGATAGCTATAAAAAACAGCCAGTCAAACGAAACAAGCCAACCATTGACAACTGAAGGAGAAGGCTAAAAGCCAGTTCAAGCGTAATAATGATTTTAAGGACGTTTAAGAAGCCTCATGAACTGCATTTTAGCGGTGAAAGAATGAGTGTTTCAGGCGTTGAGCTTAACGAAAAATGAGGGACTTTTCTCTTTTAGCTGTTTGTTAAACCATCCTCGTGAGAAGTAGGGAACCTGGCAATGATCAATACCATTCAACCAACCAAAGTCGGAGCATGGGCACAAGCAGTGCTTCGACCCGCTACCGAGTTTGGTCCTATCCCTCTCAGCATTTTGTCTGGAGCTGTGCCTTCGGGGTTGCGTGGTTCCCTCTATCGCAATGGTCCTGCTTTACTGGAGCGAGGTGGGCAACGGGTAGGGCACTGGTTTGATGGTGATGGCGGCATTCTGGGACTGCACTTTACAACGGCAGGGGTGACAGGGGTGTATCGCTATGTCCAAACTGCTGCGTATCGGGCAGAAACACAGGTTGGAACGTTCAGGCACAGTGGTTATGGTATGCTGCCGCCTGGTCATTGGTGGGAGCGGTTTAACAAAGGTCTGAAGAATGCTGCCAATACCTCGGTGCTGGCTTTGCCCGACAAGCTTCTTGCCCTGTGGGAAGGTGGGCTACCGCACGCCTTGACGCTCGATCGACTCGAAACGCTGGGACTTGACGACCTCAATGGCTTGGATGGAGCCGCGTATTCAGCACATCCCAAACGTGATCCCCAAACGGGCGACATTTTTAACTTTGGGGTGAGCTTTGGTCGAAACGGCACGCTCAATCTGTACCGTAGCGATACCAGCGGTAGGGTAAAGCAGCACGGCAAGATTCCACTCCAGGGGCAGCCCCTCATCCATGACTGGGTGCTGGCGGGTCGGTATTTGATTTTCTGCGTGCCACCTGTGCGGCTGAAGGCGCTGCCCTTGCTGGCAAAGCTCAAGAGCTATAGTGACGCGCTGACCTGGCAACCGGAGAAGGGCACTGAAATGATTGTGGTCGATCGCACTACTCTGGAAGTCGTCAGCCGCACTCAAGCCGAACCCTGGTATCAGTGGCACTTTGGCAACGGCAGCGAACTGGCTGACGGCACCGTCGCCTTTGACTTTGTGCGTTACCCCGATTTTCAGACCAATCAATTTCTTAAAGAAGTGTCAACGGGGCAAACTCAAACGTTGGCAAAGGGCACCCTCTGGCAGTTGCGGCTTGAACCCAAAGCGGGCACCGTCCTGGCGCTGGAAGAAGTCGTTGACCGCAGTTGCGAATTTCCCACTGTGCAGCCTGCATCTGTGGGGCAGCCATCACGCTATACCTATGTGTCCATTCATCGTCAGGATGTGGAGCTACAGCGAGAACTGTTTGGCGCGATCGCCCGTTTTGATTACCAAACTGCAACCCTCACCGAAGCTGATTTGGGTGCGAACCGCTATCCCAGCGAGCCGATCTATGCACCTGATGCTGATGATGTCGATCGCGGCTGGGTGTTGACGGTCGTGTATGACGCAAATGCCGATCGTAGTGAAGCCTGGATTTTTGACAGCGATCGTCTGGATGACGAACCGATCTGTAGGCTGGCATTACCCGAAACCGTACCGCCTGGTTTTCATGGTACGTGGAGGGCTGAAGGCTGAAGGGTCATAAACCTTCATTTAGTAGCCTCCACTAGCTCTGAGGTGTCACCGCTGGCAATTTGACAATGAAGCTTGTCCCCTTCCCCTCGGCACTTTCAACCTCAATCGTCCCTTGATGGGCTTCAGTCAGGCTTTTGGCTAAAAATAAGCCTAAGCCCCAGCCCGTTTGATCTTCCGCAGCGATGGTGCGACGAAATTGTTGAAAGAGAATCGATTGCGCTTCTGTGGTGATCGGCGTACCTTCGTTATGGATGGTCAGGCTGATCTCCGTTTCAGTTTGTTGGAGAGTGAATGTAATTGGCGCGTCAGGCGCACCATACTTCACAGCATTCGTGGCGATGTTTTCAATCACCCGCCGTAGTTCTTTATGACTGCAACGAGCCATCACCGCACCATTAGAAACCATCACAAAGCGATCGCCATAGGCAAAGTTCAAATCCTCTACTATCTCTTGGAGTAGCTGTTCTAAATCGCATACTTCAAAGGTAAGTTTTAGGCTTTGTCCTGCCTTCAACCGGCTAGCATCGAGCAGATTCTGAATCATTGAATCCAGCCGATCGATCGCGCTGAGCATTCTTGCTGTGACATCAAAGTGGTTATCGCCGCGTTCAAACCGACGGAGCAGCAATTGCGTGCCCATTTTGACGACATTAATGGGATTTCTCAGATCGTGAGTCAGAGTCACCATAAAGAGTTCTTGAATCTCGCGCAGCGTCTGTGAAAACTGAGTTGCAGCATCGTTCACAGCTTGCTCAATCGAGCCAACAATAATGTCTCGTTCCCGCACGTCTAAAGGCGCGTCTTGTTCTAGAACCTGAAAGATGACCCGGCGGAGAATATGATACTCAAAGATGAGCTGAGTGATGGAGTAGTCGGCATAACCCGCCCGTTCACGTCCATGCTGTTTCCCAATCCGATCGCCTTCTACCCGATCGCCTTCGATGCGGGCAGATGTCCGTTTAATTTCGGTTGACAGTGCATCGCCTAGATGGTTTAAGTACTGCGGTAGCGAATCTTGCAAGACTAGCGAATCTTGATGCATGGACGCACTGACTTCCTTCCGTGCCCACTCTTCCCACAGTTGCATGATTCGCTTAGAATTTTGCTGAAGACGCTCAGACGCAGGCTTAGACATGAGTTTTACTTTTCTGTATGAGCGCGATAGAAAGAGACAGTGAACTGAAAGGTGCGCCTGCTGGAACAGACGAGCAGCAAAGACACTGGTCAGAACCAGGGTTTTAGTGCCATATAATTAACTTCTTACCATGCTCTTAGTCTAATGTTAGAACAGCGTTAAATCAGTAGCCATCATGCTTTGTGAGAAGGGGCTGGAGGTCTTTGCTCCCAGGCTGCGGTGGAATCTCCTCCACCCTTAAATCACGATCCTTAGTTTAATAACGCCCAGCGACTTACCAGCTACTGAATGGATGAGAGGCACCTGAATTAACGACTGATCCCTCAAAGCCATTGCCGTCAGCGGTTTCAGCTTTGAGCCTATTTAGTTTAATTCAATCTACGTATTTAACAACCAATCACCAACAACCGCATGGCT
>JBGTJW010000549.1:0-2161 GCA_041744955.1 Stenomitos sp.
TTGAACCTGCTGAAAATCAGGAGCCTGAGACCCGTGGTATCTCGTTGATGATCTCTGTACCAAATAACCTAGAGTTTAACTGGTACGTCTCATTGAGACTGAAAAGCACTTTTTGAAATGCCTGCTGCTGAAGAGTTTCAGCCTTAACGTGACTTTCTGTTCCGTTGCTCCTCAACCCCCGGGTTGAGTTAAAAGTTGGCTCCTGCTTCTCGCTAGGACGACTTCACCAGAGTGACGATCGCTCTCACCAATGTGTCTGGTTCAATCGGTTTGGCAAGGTGCTGTTGAAAGCCAGCGGCTAACGCTTGTTGTTGGTTCATTTCTCCAGCAAAGGCCGTCAAGGCGATCGCTGGAATGTTTCCACCTTGCTCTAATCTTGGTCAAGAATTTTGAGAGAACCCTCGATAACGCCACGGCTACGGTCAATCTTTGCTTCATTCGCCTGATGCTCAAACGCCTAGCAGCAGATTAGATCCCAAATGGGTTCTATAGGCTGCGCTCTGATTGAAGAAAATGGTGCTGCTCCGGTTTATGAGTAGCACAACAGACTTTACGCAATCCCGACGCCGCCAGTGACGCCATATACCTCTCCTGTGATATAGCTTGCTTCCTGAGACGCAAGCAGCACATAGATGGGAGCAATCTCTACAGGCTGTCCAGGTCGCCCCAGCGGCACTGTAGAGCCAAACTTTTCAACCTTTTCCTGAGTTTTGACCGCCGCTTGGCTGTAGCGGTGTCCAGAATGGACCAGGCGCAACTGCGTTGACGCGCACTCCTTTCTCAATCATCTGCTTAGAAACGGATTTGCTGAACGATACGATCGCTGCTTTCGTCATTGCATAGTCAATCAGGCTCTCTGAAGGGTCATACCCCTGAATCGAAGTTGTATTGATGATAGCTGCACCCGGTTTTAAGTGCGGCACTGCTTCCTGCGTAATCCAGAAGAGCGCGTACACATTCGTCTTGAGTACCTGGTCGAACTGCTCAGAGGTGATATCACCGAGGGAGGGCTGAGATTTTTGCTTGCCTGCATTGTTCACAAGAATATCTAAACCGCCGAGTGCTGCTACCGCATCGGTCACGAGTTTGCGGCAAACGCTCTCATTACTAATATCACCTGGAAGCGCGATCGCTTTGCGTCCTGCCTGTTCAATGAGAGTGATTACCTCTTGGGCATCCGCTTCCTCACTAGACAAGTAGGAAATTGCTACATCCGCGCCTTCGCGGGCAAAGGCAATCGCGACAGCGCGCCCAATTCCAGAATCTCCTCCAGTGATCAGAGCTTTACGGTCTGCTAGCTTTCCACAGCCCTTGTAGCTCTGTTCGCCGTGATCAGGTCGAGGCTCCATCGTTTTAGCAAGTCCAGGGGCGGACTGTGGTTGACGGTCGAAGGGCGGCTCTGGATATTGATGACGCGGATCTTGCATCGTTAATCGATCGTCTACCATGTATTACTCCAAGCGTGTGATGTGTTAGTTATAGAATTACCCCTATGCTGTATCAACCCACTTTGGATAGAGTAGGAGCCAACTCGCCGATTGGCATTCATCAATAGAGCGATTTATCAGCCGTGAAATCCTAAACTTGCCACTGAACCCCCATCAACTCGGTAGTTGGAGCCGACAACAAAGCTCAATCGCTCCGGACACAGGAAGCCAATCACATCCACAATCTCTTCTGCTGTGCCCCGTCGTTTCAGTTCAATGTTAGGGCGATCCTCTTTCAAGAAACTAGCGATTGCTAATCCTCGCGAACTGGTTTGCTACTTCAATTTGATTTTCTCTTTCTCGCCGCTGTTTGCTGGCTTACCCGTCGCCACTGCTTTGACAAACCCGATCGTTTTTGCCACCCAACCTGCTGGAAAATCCCAATCTTCAGCGGTTTCAACCGTCACTTTTAGCAAAGCAATTTCCGGTTCATCTCACTCTTTAGGAAACCAGGCTTTGAGTTCCGGCTTCCACAATTCCTGCATCTTGGCTCTCTCTCGCATGGTCTGCGCCGTCCCTGACATCGAGACATAACACTGTTTATTCGGTGCCGAAAAGCTGACATTGACCTGTTCAGCGCGATCGACTTCGGTGGCTTTGGCAGAATCCGCATAGGTAAAAAACCACAGATCGCCATTATGTTCAATTTTGCCGTTAGCTGACATCGGGCGGCT
>JBGTJW010000550.1:0-5014 GCA_041744955.1 Stenomitos sp.
TTTCGCGCCATTGATGTTGAGAACTAGCAATATCTTCCGCTTGCTAGTTTACACAAATTCTCTCTTTCTGTCCAGTCAACTTTGCTACTGTAGAAAAAAAGACCTCCGGCTACCGAGAACGGGATGCAGCCAAACGGCAAGCATTCTGCGAGCAGATGAAGTTGTTGAGGGTCGAGGATGTCGTTTACGTCGATGAATCGGGCATGGATCATCGCGACGATTACGGCTATGGGTGGAATCAGCGGGGGGAAAGGTTTCATGCACTCAAGTCAGGGCGGCGCGAAGGACGAGTCAACATGATTGCTGCCTACTGTAACGGACAACTGCTCGCTCCCTTCACGGTGGAGGGGGCATGTAATCGAGTGGTGTTGGAAACTTGGCTAGAGACCTGTCTGGTGCCGACGCTTAAGCCCGGACAAAGGGTCGTCATGGACAATGCTAGCTTTCATAAAGGAGGACGCATTGAGCAACTGATTCAGGGCGCGGGTGCTCACTTGTGGTATTTGCCCCCCTATTCTCCGGATCTCAACTCTATTGAGAAGTATTGGTCTTGGCTCAAAAGTCGAATTCGCAAACAGCTGGCTCTATTTGATTGTTTACGCGATGCAATGGAGAATGTCCTTCGCTTTGCGTCCTAACCACCTTGATAATTGCTATACCATAAAAGAAAAGATATTTGATCTCTTATCGAGGCAGAAATGCCAAATATTACCCTGGAATTTCTACCACCTTATAGTCCAGATTATAATTTAATTGAATTGGTTTGGCATTCAGCAAAAGAATATATAGCTCATAGATTGTTCGAGTCCGTATCACAGCTAGAAGAGTTATTAAATAAATTGCTAAATGAAGGAGGTCTTATTATTAAATGGGAGCGCAAGATTAAAAATAAAGGTAATGCTGTTTATTAAATTTAGCTGCGTAGCAGCTTAGCTCCAACGTGGTTTTCTAACTTTTTTGAGAAAGATAGGGTTTTTCTGACTAGACGTGAAATTCGTTGCCTCAAAGTACAATTGAAGCGCGTTGGTCAAATTAGTTTTGCCACTTTTTTTATCAACAGCTCGATGTACACTGCCGATACACTGCGGTAAAGACTGCCATAAACCGCTCGCAGCATTGCTCACCGGAGGCGACCTTTGGTGAAGCTGGCGAGCGCTGCTCCCGTGCGTGAACGCGCACCAACATAAATACCGACAATTTCTTTTGTCTCTATCAGGACTTACGCAAGAGTCATTTGTACAGATGGATGCTTGAGTTTCTCAACCAAATAGTCCGACAGTATTCCATGCTTGATCTGATAAATCGTTCTGCCTGTTTGATAAGCGATCGCTTTGAGGCGACTCCAAACGAGCAAGGCACAAGCAATATGATTGCGACGAGTGTTGGCGGGCAGATGCATCTGTCCGCCAAACTCTCGTTGAATTCGCGCCTTGCGACAAAGACACAAGCTTCGACCCCAGTCAATTGCTTTAACTCGCGGTGAAACTCCTCAATCTTCCAACGGATGCCACACTCATCTTGTACGGCATCGGTTGCAGCTTGAGTTAAGTCGTTCGTGACGACAAACTCCGTCCTGTTTGTAGAAACAGTGACCCGGAACAGTTTCACCTTAAAGTCCTCGGTTAAATGTCTTAGGAATCATGAATCGAAACAATCATCTTGAAACCTATGTTTCATTCCAAAGGATTAATTCTGATGTCGTTATAGCTTGGATCGATGCTTTCTTTCCCGTAGTAGATAAACCAACAGTTATTGTTACAGATCAAGCTTCTATTCATACTAGTGATGCTATCCTTGACAAAATTGAAGAATGGAAAGAACGCGGTATTACTATCTTTGAGTTGCCCTCTTATTCCCCTAAGTTGAATTCGTGAATTCTATCTGTGTTTATCTGTGTTCATCTGTGGCTGATTATCCTTGCATCATGATTCGTGCAAGAGGTCTCTTGATGATTAGAACACCTATGAAAATAAACAACTTAAGCGGGAGTTGAGGAAGTGGGTTGTGGCTCAAGAAAAACCTGGTAACCAAGTTGCTCTAAACGTTTTGTCAGCCGGCGAGAAATACGTTCCTTGTCTTGTTGGTCAAAGTAATTAGCTCCCAATTCCTGGTAGGTAGTTTGGTGTTTGAGTAAATGATAAGCAATGACCAAAATGGTATGAGCAACAGCAACTGATGCCGTTTTGCTACCCTTACGTGCAACAAGCCGTCGGTAGTGCGTTCCCAAGTAAGTTGTACGTGTACGAAGCGCAGCTAATGCGGCTTCGACAAGGAAAGCACGTAACCAACAACTACCCTTACGGGTTTTACCAGAGTAACGCTTGCCAGCACTTTCATGGTTACCAGGACATAGCCCAGCCCAAGAAGCTAAATGTTTATGAGTAGGAAAGCGACTCATATCCGTACCAATTTCTGCCAAGCGCAGTTCTGCCGTCTTACGCTTGATACCTGGAATTGGACATAATCGTTCCAAGTCTTCCTCAAGAGGGTGCATCCGTGCTGCAATTTCACAGCTGCATTGTGGGAGTGCTGCATCTAAAAAATCAATCTGGGCTAGCAGTTGTGTCAATAGGAAACGTTGATGGGGTTGAACTTGACCAGCCAATGCTGGCTGCAATTGTGGGAGTTTCAAGCGTAAGCGTCCTTTCGCCAACTCGGCAATTGCTTGTGGGTCACAATTACCAGCAACGATTTGTGCGAGGATGGCTCGACCTGACACACCCATGATATCGGTTGCTACTGAGGAGAGCTTGATGTTGTCGGATTCTCAAACTTTTTGCAGTCGATTAACTTCTGCGGCACGCTGCTGAACCAATGAAATACGATAACGTACCAACTCCCGTAACTCACGCATTGAACGAGAAGGAATAAAGCTTGAGCGTAACCAACCATGTCGGAGTAAATTAGCTATCCATTCGGCATCTTGGACGTCGGTTTTACGACCAGGTACGTTTCTAATCTGGTGAGCATTGACTACCAATAGTTCCAACGCACCTGACAATAAGTTATAGATTGGCTGACACTACGAGCCTGTACAATACACATCGCCACATGGGTACATTGTGCTGTTACCAACCAATCCAGTAGTTGCAATAACTCGCTTGGTAGTTGTACCAAAACTTCTCGTCTGTTGATTAATTTTCCCTTTGGCACTACTGATGCTCAAACAAGCAGTAACGCTCTTTTTATGGATATCCAAACCACAACAGCGCTCATCAACAACCTGCATAAATTTCCCTCTTGCGGCTGACTTATATTTATCAACCAGTGAGCGCTCTGTGTTCTTAGCATCTCCTATACGTGCTCTCCCTACTGGGGGCAACAAACTGTGGTGCCTACGAGCGCCCTGACCAGACTGCTTTGCGGGCTTACTGCACCCAGGTCTGCCGGTCTGTGCTACTGGCCATCAATAGAATACACCTCTAAACTCCATTTCATCTACTGTGGTGGCGAATTCGCCCTGACTGACTGCTTGGAAAATAGAGGACTAACTCGGTGATTGAGCAGCAGCAATAGGAACAAGTTGAACTTGATACCCCAAGCGCTGGACTTGATGTTGCAACTTTTTGAGCAACTGCTGTTCGGTACGTTGTCCAGCATCACTGGTGCGGTGGTCGCGATCGGGTTGTTGCTGCCGCAGTATATGATCAACGGCAATCAACAGGCGATGCGCCACTGCAAAAATGGCACGTTGATGTCCGCGTCGGGGAGCGAGGCGACGATAGACGGTGGCAAAATCCGAAGATTTGCAACGGATAGCGGCATTTGCCATCTGCACCAACATCCCGCGCCGCCAACGGTTACTCGGTGGAGTCTTACCGGAGTACTGTTTGCCCGCGCTCTGATGATTGCCCGGACACACGCCCGCCCACTTGCACAAGTGAGCGGCACGGGGAAAGCGCCCCATATCGATCCCCACTTCGGCAAGCAGCAACTCGGCGCTTTGCCGTGCTACCCCCGGAATCGGAGCGAGTAGGGTCATGGCTTGCTGCCACGACATCAACAACTGGGGTGAATTAGAAGCAGTTGACTCCACAGCCAACTGGGACGGTGCTTCAAGCGTGACAGATTGTTGCTCAATCAACTGCTCAATCGGTTGGTCAAACGGCTTGAGGTGAGCGCCCTTGAAACTCCAGATGCGCTAGATGGGTTTGGCGCAAAAAGTGATGATGGTCGCGCACTCGCCCGGACAGGGCTTGAGCTAATTGCGCTGGCAAAGGTTCGCATCCGTCCCATAGCCAAGGGCAGCCAGTGCCTCTGGGTCTTCAGTTCCCGCCACCAGCGCTTTGAGCATCGCCCGTGCTGAGACTCCGCCAATCTCAGTCACCACCGACGCCAGTTTGAGATTTGCCCATTCCCACACTTTCTGCCAGCGATTGCTCACACTGGCGCGTTCGCCAATCAGTGTCGTGCGTTGCCCTGGTTAAGTCACGTAAATCCCGTGGCGGCAAGGGTGGAATCATGCTTCCACGCACCAATCCATAGCTCAGTAATTCTGCCAGCCATTGGGCATCTTTGACATCGGTCTGGCGTCCGGGCACTTGCTTAAAGTGATGCGAGTTCACGACCATCACCTCAAAACTGCCTGCCAACAGGTTGTACACGGGTTTCCCATATTCCCCGGTACAATACACATCGCCACATGTGTAATGGCGACGCTGGACAACCAATCACACAGGCTCAACAAGTCGCGAGTCGTTGTGCCGGAGGTGCGGGTTTCTCGCTGCGGTTGCCTGTTCGCGTCCACACTCAGGCAACAGACTACGACCGTCTTTTTGTGAACATCGATTCCGGCACCGTGTTGATGCGTCACTTGCATTGGGCTTACCTCTTTTGAGATTGAACTGGTTCACCCGCCATGACGTTAATTGCTCCTGCTTTGCGTGCTGTCTCGCTTTAGACGAAATGCACAGATGGTTGTTCCCAGGGCGGGTGCGGTCACTCTCCTGCTCAGGCTAATTGGCACTAGTGCCAATTCGACCTCTAAACCAGTTGGTGTGACCTTACCACTTTC
>JBGTJW010000551.1:0-5501 GCA_041744955.1 Stenomitos sp.
GAAGACTGCGATAGTAGTGTCGATGCCCATGACCGCTCCTCCGCCAACCATACTAGAAGCTTCTACAGCCATCACAGTTTTGAGAAAGTCTGAAACATTTAGTCCATTCATTGTTGTACCGATTACGTTACCGTGCCAGCAAAAATGATGAGGCTATAGTGAAAGAGTTTTTGTGCAAAGCAACAGCCTAAGGTTTTAGTTCTTCGTAACTCACCTTAATTTACAGCCTAAAGTTTAATTTTTCCTACAAATATAAATACCATGATGAAGGGAACCAATCGCTCAATCGCAAGACTTTTGCTGCTCGTGCTGCTTGCAGAATGCTATTCCCTACCAGCATTTGCTCAGACATCACCGCTGCCACCGATGGTGGAGCAGCAGGATGCTAGCCCTCAGCAATCGAGTAGTGCCGGACAGCCAGAAAGTGCTTACACTCTTGGCGCAGGCGATTTGCTTCGGATTGATAGCTATGACACTCCTGATCTTGTTTTAGAGACGCGTTATTCTGTTTTACCGGATGGCTCAGTCAATCTACCCTGGGTAGGCAGTCTCTCTGTCGGGGGATTAACGCTTAAGCAAGCTTCTGATCGCCTTCAGACGGCGTACGGCAGATTTATTAAAAATCCCACAGTTACTGTAAGTTTAATTGCCGCTCGCACCTTGAAAATTGGTGTCATTGGCGAAGTCACTCGTCCAGGCTCCTACATTATTGCCAGTAACCTTGTTAGCAGTTCGGCAGTGAGTACTACAGGCACACAAGACGGTTTGACTGTCCAGGGGGGAAATGAAAGCGGCAGTCAGTGGCCGACGGTCAGCAAGGTTATTCAAACAGCCGGAGGCATTACTGAGCAAGCGGATCTGCGTCGGATTCAAATTCGTCGTCAAGGCTCCAATGAAGAGGAACCGCTCATCGTTGACCTTTGGGCGTTTTTAAGTGCAGGCGATTTAACCCAAGATGTTCAAGTGAGAGACGGTGACACAGTCGTCATTCCGAAAGCGGCTTTCGTTGATACAGCGGAGGCACTCCAAGTTGCTACCAGTAATTTTTCGCCAGACGCAATTAAGGTTAATGTTGTGGGTGAAGTGGCGACTCCCGGTGCTGTAGCTGTTAGACCCAATACAACGCTGAACCAGGCGATTTTAGCGGCGGGAGGCTTTAAGGGGGGACGGGCAAAGACTGCTGTAGAGCTGATTCGGCTCAATCCTAATGGCACTGTTGATCGGCGCACGATCGGCGTTGATCTTTCTCAAAACCTGGATGAGAAAAGTAATCCGCCCTTACGCAACAATGATGTAGTAGTAGTTAATCGCAATGGGATCGCTAAGATTGGCGACACGGTAGGAACCTTCTTGGGTCCACTTACTGGTGTATTAGGGCTTTTCAACATCTTTAGAAGGTAAGGTTTGATCGCCCTCCCTAGAAGAGTCCCCAGAAATCGTCACTGAGAGTTAATGAGGAAGAGAGAAAACCATGAAAGCTGAACAATCCACTCAAGATTTGTCGTTTAACAATCAAGAGCGTTTTAGTGAGAACGGCACCTTTGGTGATGAGACAGCAGACTTTAATGCTGGGCAAAAAGGTCTAGACTTATCACCCTTAGTAAGGATGGTTCAGCGTAATGCTTTCCTCATTGCAGGTGTGACAACCCTCTCTGCGGCTTTGGTTGTTTCTTCAATGCTGAATGGTCCGCGAACCTACAAAGGCGCGTTTCAGATTCTGGTAGAGCCAATTACGTCTCAAGCACGTCTTTCTGATCCGGCTGCCATCTCTCGCCCACAGGCACAGCAGCCTGAGGTGATCGATTATCCAACGCTACTCCAGGTTCTAAGCAGCCCTGAACTACTCACCAAAATTGCGACAGAAATCCAACGTCGCTACCCTGATGTCACTGCCAATTCTCTTTCAAGGGCTTTTGCTAACGAGAGCCTGACGATCAATCGTCTCGAGTTTGAGTCACAGCGTTTTGGTTCGACATCAGCGGATCCGACAAAGCTGATCGTGGTTTCGTACAAGGGGGCAGATCCGCAAAAAGTAGAATTTATCTTGCAAGAGCTGGCTAGAGGCTACCTGAAATATAGCCTTGAAGACCGTAAAACTCGCATCGGTGGGGGCATTCAGTTTATTGAAGATCAACTTCCAAATTTACAGCTCCGCGTTAACGACTTAGAAGCAGAACTACAGACACTCAAGCAGCGCTATCGGATTGTTGACCCGAACACAGAAGGTGCGGAGTTATCTAAACAGGCTCAAGAAGTTCAAGCGCAACAGTTAGAGACGCAGCGTAATTTATTAGAGCAGCAGGCACTGTTTCAGCGCTTGCAGGCACAGCTTGGTGCGACACCAGAAATCGCTTTGGCTGCCGCGTCTTTAAGTGAAAACACGAGTTATCAGAGCCTCGTTGCCGAATTGAAAAAGGTGGAAGCCGAGCTTGCGGCTAAATCAGCTCGGTACAACGATGAAAGCCCAGTCATTCAGGCAATCAAAGAACGTCAGAGAAAACTAGAGCAGCTCTTGGCAACTGAAGCACGTAAGAATCTGGGTTTAAGTGGTTCTGCTGCGTCTATTGATCCCCGCATTCTGTCATTTCAAAATGCGCTGCGCGTGGACTTGATCAGACAGCTCGTGACTGCCTCTAATACAGCGCAACAATTACAAGTACGGAGGCAGGCGATCGCACAATCGCAAGTTTTCCTCAACCAAAAGCTTCAAGAATTTCCGGTTGTGGTGCGTCAGTATAGTGGTCTAAGCCAGCGACTGGAGCTTGCCAGAACAACATTGAATCAATTCTTGACCCAGCGTGAAACGCTACGGATTGAGGCGGCGCAGAAAGAGGTTCCGTGGGAAATTGTTTCGGCTCCCACAATTGTTCGGGACGCTGCAAACAATCCACTGCCCTCTGCTAGCATTGAACCAAAGTTCTTGATTGCTTCATTAGGAGCCTGTTTACTGCTCGGATTGGCAACCGCTTTGCTGAAAGAAAAGTATCAGAATCGCTTCTACAGCCCTGAGGATATGGAAGGTGCCTTAAACCTACTGCCTCTCGGTACGATCCCCTTCCACAAAGGCTTAGGTCAGGGTACTGGTTCCCTGGCGGCTCCGCGAGCGAGTGCGTTTTCCAAAGCATTCAGTTCCCTTTATACCAACATCCGCTTTCTCGGTTCCAAGCCGTCAGCATCCTCTTTGATTATTAGCTCTGCCGAGTCTGGTGATGGTAAAACAACCACTGCTTTGAACCTGGCTCTCGAAGCGGCTTCAATGGGGCAGCGTGTGTTACTGGTTGATGCAAACTTGCGTTCACCTCAGGTTCACTCACTTCTAAGCCTACCAAACTCGGCGGGCTTGAATGAAGTGCTGGCGGGCAAAACAGAGGTTGAGCAGGTAATTCAACGAGCGCCCTCAGACGGCAATCTCTCTGTCTTAACGTCTGGTCAGTCCTTGATGGATTCAGGTCGTTTGCTTGCTTCCAAAGAAATGCAGAACTTGATGCAAAAGCTGCGTGATCGCTTCGATCTTGTCGTTTATGATACGCCTGCACTTTCAGAGTTTCCTGACGCTAATTTTCTGGCTGATCAATCCAACGGGTTCATTTTTGTTGGTGGCGTTTCAAAAACAAAGCGCTCTCGCTTAACCCAAGTTTTAGCAGAGATGAACAAATTTCGACTCCCTATTCTGGGTCTTGTCTCGAACCATCCTGGTAAAAGCACAGCTAATGCCTACAGCCAGCCAAACCAGTACGGACAGAGCTATGGAGAAAAGCCAACCTTGCTGGAAAACCTTAAAATCCTCAAGCCGAGTGAATCAGCCGCTGAACGATCGGGCGACACTTCCCGCTAGGCAATTCGTGACTTGATTCACAATTTGTCTTAGTTTAGAGCGGTCGATCGAAGCGCTATTTAGCACGGCTGGGAGTACCAAAATCTTTGTGATGTATCAACTACTCAATTTTTTATTGTTGACGGTTTCTCTCTTCCTGTTCATTCCAGTCGTTGTCCTGTTTGTTGAATGTCTTGCAGCCGTCATCGCAGGCGGACAAAAAACTACAGAGCTGTTGCCAGAGCGACCACGCGTTGCTGTTTTGGTGCCAGCGCATAACGAGGCAATGGGCATTAGTGCAACGCTGAAAGGAATACTGCCACAGTTGAAAAGTCACGATCGCCTGGTTGTGGTAGCTGATAACTGTTGCGATGAAACCGCCGCCGTTGCACGAGCTTTTGATCTTACGGTCATTGAACGGCACGACCTGGAAAAACGGGGTAAAGGTTATGCGCTAGACTTTGGGCTGCAATTTCTTGCTTCCGATCCGCCTGATGTGGTGGTGGTGGTGGATGCTGATTGTTTAGTTGCAGAGGATGCGATCGCAAAAATCTCGCATCTAGCAGCAACAGAGCAACGCCCCGTACAAGCGCGTTATCTGCTTACACAACCTGCGAATGCTAGTCCTGGGGCGGCTGTTTCAATCCTCGCCTTTACAGTCAAGAATTTGGTACGTCCCTTAGGGCTGGCGCACCTGGGGTTGCCCTGCCTTTTGACTGGGACTGGTATGGCATTTCCCTGGTCTGTCATTAGGAATGCGTCCCTCGCTAGCAGCAATATAGTGGAGGATATGCAGCTCTCTGTCGATCTCTTAATCGTTGGCTCACCTGCAATGTTTTGTGCTGATGCTGAAGTCACTGGCTTATTGCCCCAGCAGCAACATGCTGCCAAAAGCCAGCGCACCCGATGGGAGCATGGGCACCTGCAAACGCTACGCACTCAAGTGCCACGGCTACTTAAAGTATGGGTTAGCCAGAAGCGGTTTGATGTTCTGGCGATCGCGCTTGATCTATGCGTTCCCCCACTCTCACTCCTGGTAATGCTGTGGCTGCTTTTTGCAGTCGCCGCGATCGTGGCGGGTCTAACGCTGAAGCTCTATGCACCATTGCTGGTGTTGGCATTAGAAGGGCTGCTGCTCTTAGTTTCAGTGATGACTGCCTGGGCAAAATTTGCAAGAAACACCCTACCACTAGCCGCCCTCTTAGCGGTGCCAGGTTATATTCTGTGGAAAATACCGCTCTACCTGACGTTTTTAGTCAAACCACAGACCAAGTGGGTACGGACGGAACGAGATGTAGCAGATTCTCAAGAGCTTTAGCAGCCAAAGATAATGCTATTGAGTTGGTCGAAGTGGGTAAGCAATTCTAAGCAAGCTGCTGTTTTGCAAAGAGCTGTCGGTTTCCTTGCAGTCGTCTGCAAGATGTCATAGACGATCGTCCGTTATGACCAAGAAGCCTCACTAGAACCAAAGCCGAAACCTGACAAAGGTAAGTTGGCGGACATCATCGCATCAGCGATCGATCGCTACGACTTACAGTTTCAGAATGGATATAGCAGGTGAAGAGAGCGTGAGGACAGATTAGGGTTCCCAGTTCTACTTCTGGCAAGAGTTCTACTTAATCCTTTTGCCTTTTGCCTTTTGCCTTTTGCCTTTTGCCTTTTGCCTTTTGCCTTTTGCCTTTTGCCT
>JBGTJW010000552.1:0-9992 GCA_041744955.1 Stenomitos sp.
ATGGCGATCGCTTCCCCTTCGCTGAACAAGAGTTTGACTCTGTTGTCACGAATCAAGTATTTGAACATGTCTTTAATCCCACACAATTTTTATCTGAGATCTATCGAGTGCTCAAGCCTGAAGGTTGTTTACTTCTTACCGTGCCGTTTGTTTGGGATGAGCATGAACAGCCTGTTGATTATGCTCGTTACTCCTCCTTTGGTTTGAAACACATTTTAGAAGCCAATGGCTTTGAAGTCTTAGAACATCGTAAAAGTATGGCAGACGTAAGAACACTATTCCAATTAATTAATGGCTATCTTTACAAGAAAACTGCAACCAAAAGTAATGTTCTAAATTCGTTGATTACACTTGTTTTGATGTCGCCGCTTAATATGTTGGGTGAATTGCTAGCTATCATTCTGCCTAAGAATGAAGATTTATACCTGGATAACATTGTTTTAGCCAGAAAAACGGGAAATTTATCATGATTGTTTCAGATGCTTACTCGGATTTCGATCGCGCCAACATTCTGATTACAGGCGGCTTAGGGTTCATTGGCTCCTCGCTGGCACGTCGATTGGTTAGACTTGGGGCGAAAGTGACTTTAGTTGATAGCTTGATTCCACAGTATGGTGGCAATCTTTTCAATATTCACGACATCAAAGATCAGGTGAGGGTAAATATTACTGATGTGCGTGATCCTCACGCAATGGCGCATCTTATTCAGGGGCAGGACTTTCTGTTTAACCTGGCGGGGCAGACCAGTCACCTCGACTCGATGAAAGATCCTAAGACTGATTTAGACATCAATGCTTCGGCTCAATTATCTATTTTAGAAGCCTGCCGCCAGCACAACACCAGCATCAAAATTGTGTTTGCCAGTACGCGCCAGCTTTACGGTAAACCTGATTATCTGCCTGTTGATGAAGCCCATCCTATTCGCCCCGTTGATGTTAACGGTATCAACAAATTAGCAGGTGAATGGTATCACTTACTCTACAACAATGTGCATCATATTCCTGCCTGCGCGTTACGCTTAACCAATACCTATGGTCCCGGTATGCGCGTCAAGGATGCACGACAAACCTTTTTGGGCATCTGGATTCGCAATTTGATCGAGGGTAAGCCTATTCTGGTCTATGGCGATGGGTTGCAGTTACGGGATTTTAACTACGTCGATGACACGGTAGAGGCGTTATTGAAGGCAGCGATCGCCCCGACAGCCAATGGCGAAGTTTTTAACCTGGGCAGCCGCGAATACATCAACTTAAAAGATCTGGCAACGTTGATGGTAGAGCTGTATCCCGGTGGGAACTATGAAATTGTGCCCTTTCCAGGGGAGCTGAAGGCGATCGACATTGGCGATTACTACAGCGACTACACCAAAGCCCACCAAACGCTCGGTTGGTCGCCCCAGGTCTCACTACGCGATGGTCTTCAACGCAGCCTGGATTACTACATCCAACACCATGCTCACTACTGGTAGCCCCACCATGATTTTAATGAACGACTTTCGGGCAGAACCGGAAGCGCTCCAACAACAGCAGATTGCGGCGGCTGAACGGGTTTTGCGATCGGGCTGGTACGTTCTAGGCAACGAGGTTAAAACGTTTGAGGCTACCTGGGCAGAGCGCTGCGGTGTCGGGTTTGCGGTTGGAGTTGGCAATGGCATGGATGCGATCGAGATCGGCTTACGGGCGATCGGCATTGGTGCAGGAGATGAGGTCATTACCACCCCAATGACCGCCTTTGCAACTGTGCTGGCTGTCCTACGGGCAGGCGCAACGCCAGTCCTGGCAGATATTGATCCTGAGACCGCGCTGCTAGATCCCCTCAGTGTCGAACGGTGCCTGTCATCGCGCACCAAAGCTGTGCTGCTGGTGCATCTGTATGGGCAGGTAAAAGCCATGCCGCAATGGGTCGCGTTGTGTGCCGACAAAGGCATTCATTTATTAGAAGATTGCGCTCAGGCTCATTTAGCAAGCTGGCAGGGAAACGTCGCAGGCAGCTTTGGCACCTGGGGCGCATATAGCTTTTACCCTACAAAAAATCTGGGAGCCGTTGGGGATGGTGGCGCATTGGTGACGAATACAGCCGCGATCGCCCAACAGGCACAAATTCTACGGAACTATGGTCAGAGCCAACGCTACCAGCATCCAGAGCTAGGCTTAAACAGTCGTCTAGACGAGCTACAGGCAGCGCTGCTTTCCGTTCGCCTCACCTGGTTAGAGTCATTTACAGCTCGACGGCAGCAGATTGCCCACGCCTACTACACGGGCATTCAGAACCCCAACATTCAACTCCTCGCACCACCGTTGAGCAAGGAAAACCACGTCCACCATCTTTTTGTGATTCGCTGCGAGCAACGAGAACGGCTGAGCGCCTACCTGACCGAACAAGGGGTTTCTAACCTGAGTCACTATCCCATCCCCATCCAGCACCAGCCACCCTGCCAGAATATCCAACGCGATCCCCAGGGACTCCCTCAGGCTGAAACCCACGCGGCTCAATGTCTATCCATTCCCTGCCATCCTCAAATGAGCGATCGTGACGTTGCCCAGGTAATTGAGGTGATCAATGACTTTAAATAGCGTGAAGGACGACACTCGCACAATCGAGCATTTCTGCACTCTCTTCGACTCTAACTACTTGCCATTAGGTATGGCATTGCACCAGTCCTTAATGACCCATGCGCTACCGTTCCATCTCTGGATTGTTTGCATGGATGAAACGGTGGAGCAGCAGTTACAACAACTTTCGCTACCGCACGTTAGCTTGATTTCGCTGAAGGCTATAGAAACACCTGCATTGCTAGCAGTCAAACCTGGGCGGAGCCGTGGTGAATATTGTTGGACGCTCACATCTTTTACCTTCCAGGCAGTCTTTGAACGAGATGCTCAGGTACAGCAGGTAACGTATTTAGATGCAGACCTGTTCTTCTTTGCCGATCCAAGGTTACTCCTCCAGGAACTGTCGCCCGATCGACACGTACTTTTTACAGAACACGCCTATGCACCGGACTATGATCAAGCCAAAATCAGCGGACGTTTTTGTGTGCAGTTTCTAACGTTTAAACGTACTCCAGAGGCAGCTAGAGTCATGCATTGGTGGCAAGATCGTTGCCTGGAATGGTGCTTTAACCGAGTTGAAGATGGCAAGTTTGGTGATCAGCGTTATCTGGATGCCTGGACATCATTATTTGCTAAGGATGTTCATATTGTTGAGCAAGTTGAACGAACGTTAGCACCCTGGAATGTCAGATTTTTTGAACAACGGTTAGAAGGAAAGCTACAGCCTGTTTTCTATCATTTTCATGGGTTGAAAATCGTTAGTGCTAACCGCATCCAATTGTATGCTCAGTATCGCATTGGTCAGCAAGGCTTGGCATTGTACCAAGACTATACGACAGCACTTCAAGCAGCGTTGCGGCAACTTCAAGCGATCGAGGCTCCTGTTCCTGTTCTGCCGCTTTCTACGGAACCTAAAGAAAGGCTGCGACGGGCAAAACGCTGGCTCTTTCAAGAAACCAAATTTAGCGCTATTGGATGACTAGCTCAATCCACTATTTGCCATGAGTACGCTTTCAAAAGAGCCTGTTTATATCATCATTCCGGTTCACGATCGGAAGGCGATCACAGTGCAATGTCTGGAGCGTCTTAAACAATATCAAGTACTAGAGCGCTACAACGTCGTCATAGTAGATGATGGCTCTACAGATGGCACTGGAATTACAATTCGTGAACAATATCCAGAGGTTGAAATCTTATCCGGTGATGGCAATCTGTGGTGGACAGGCGCGATCGCGCTAGGAATGCAATATGCCTATGAGCAAGGGGCAGAATTTTTTCTTTGGCTGAATGATGACTGCCAATTTGCGGCGGATACGCTCAGTCATTTAGTTGTCTTTGGGCGATCGCATCCAGATAGTATTGTTGGCTGCCAGGGTTTTGAAGCAGGTAAGGCAGGCGCGATCGCCTTTGGTGGCAAGCGCAAAACATGGCAGGGGTATCGCTTTCTTGAGGCTGCGATCGGGCAGGTCATTCCTTGCGATTTACTCAGCGGTAATCTTGTTTGCATCCCTCGTACTGTTGTAGAAGCGATCGGCTATCCTGACCCTAAATTAGTGCCTCATTATGGCGGCGATTCTCTCTTTCTCATTCGTGCTCAAAAGGCGGGTTTTTCTCTCTTTGTTGATGCCACGACAACGGTTTTTAATCTACCTGGAGAATCGGCGTTGTATCCCACTAATTGGTTGCTGCAACCAGGCGATCCGCTCAAGCTGCTGAAATTAGTCTTTGTGCCGCAGTCTGGGTTAAGCTGGCGCGTCTGGCTTAGGCTTAACTGGGAGGCTTATTCTGTCTGGGGTATCGTGATGTTTCTCAAAAAATATAGCTCTATTTTACTCATTACGCTTTTACGCTTCTTACCATTATCTTTACGTCAACAATTTAGCAAACCTTCAACCTCAGCCCATGAGCCTAACAACTAGCACGATTAGCGTTGTTATTACCTGCTACTCAGAAGGAGAGCTAATTTTTGATGCAGTCAACAGTGTCTTAAAGCAGACGTTGCCAGCTAAAGATTTAATTCTGGTAAATGATGGCTCGACTGATGCAAAAACGAATGAAGTTTGCCGCAAATTAGAGAAGCAAGGCGCTCTGCAAGTCATCTGGCAAATGCCAAACGGAGGCCCATCGATCGCACGAAATCGTGGTTTTGGTGCCGCAACGGGAGAAATTTTTGTGTTGCTAGATGCCGATGATGTGTTGCCTCAAACAGCGTTAGAACTGATTCAAGCGGCGTTTGATCAGCATCCGGATGCAGGCTTTATTTACGGCAATTATCTCCGCCAAAATGAAGCAGATGCCGCTGGTACTTTAGTTGATCCGGGTGATATTTCGCTTCAGACTATGCTGAGTCCAAAGCCCTTTTCGCTCAGCTCTCAGTGGAAGCTGGTTGGCACAACACCACTACGGCGATCGCTGTGGGAATCGCTTAGCGGTTACGATCCTGAATTTGGTGTCCAAGATTTGCACGATGTCGAATTTTGGCTGCGTGCGATCGCTTCTGGTTGCCCTTACTATCACCTGGCAGAACCAATTTACGTTTGGCGAAAGTATCTGGGTCAAAATAGTCGTAAAGTCACACCGCTTGCCTGGTATAAAATTGCTCAAACGCACTTTGAAATTTATCGTCAGGTAGGTTTAGAATGGCGAGCCTACGAATTACTGTTGCTAGGCAGTAAGTGGCTCAACCAAACCTCAGCAGCGAACACCTATGCCCAAAAGCTACTGAAATTAGTCTGGCGAGGCAATGTCCATTTTTCGACTTTAGTTGCCTTAGGTTTACCCGTTCAACTATTGCGTTGGCTGGCAAAACGTGCGACCTCTAAGCGTTGATTGCGTCATCGACAAGGCTTGCTCCGATTTGACTAACGTTTGCTTTCACTAATTCTTGTTTAACTTAACTCCTTGTGATTAATTCGCTCCATCCCATTCAGATCATTGCCACACCTGTGCATCCAACCAGTTATGAGGATGCGTGCGATCGCATTCAGGCATGGGCACTGGCAAAAACCTCCTGCTACGTTGTGGCGGCGAATGTCCATGTGGTGATGACCGCTTACTGGCAGCGATCGTATCAGCAAGTGATTAACGGTGCCGCACTGGTCACACCGGATGGGATGCCGCTGGTGATGGGTTTACGCCTGTTGGGAGTCAAACACCAACAACGGGTCTACGGTCCCGATTTAATGCTGGCGTGGTGCGATCGCGCGGCACAGGCAGGCATCCCGCTCTATCTCTATGGCGGCACCAAAGCCATGCTGGACACGCTTCAGCAAAATCTGGAGCAGCGCTTTCCGGGACTGATCATTGCAGGCACCCACGCCCCACCGTTTCGCCCGCTCACCTTAGAAGAGGAAGCCGCCGATCGCGATCGTATTCATGCGTCGGGTGCGTCTGTTGTCTTCGTAGGGTTAGGCTGCCCCAAGCAAGAAGAGTGGATGGCACGACAGCAGGGCAAGCTAAACGCAGTGATGGTCGGTGTGGGAGCGGCTTTTAGCTTTCATAGTGGCGAAGTGTCTCAAGCACCACGCTGGATGATGGCATGGGGCTTGGAATGGCTGTACCGCTTTGCAATGGAACCAGCACGCCTGTGGCGGCGCTATCTCATTAACAATCCCGCCTTTCTCATTTTATTTTCCTGGCAGCTAATGCGATCGCGACGATCGCTCTAACAGCAGCCTCTTCTCCAGACCCAGGATCGGGTATAGGTTGCGCGATCGTTCAGTGCAAGTGGATTAAAGTGCAAGTGTACTGCTAATCTGGAAGGTAGCTCTGCGGCATTGGCAGCATGATCCCTCTGAAGCTAGTTCTTAAAAACTTTCTCAGTTACCGTGACGCAACCCTGGATTTTCGGGGTCTGCATACGGCGTGTATTTGTGGTGCCAATGGGGCAGGCAAATCATCGTTGCTGGAGGCGATCGCGTGGGCAGTCTGGGGGCAAAGCCGCGCCGCTTCTGAGGATGATGTCATTCACATTGGCGCTCAAGAGGCGCAGGTCGATTTCATCTTCAGCAACAACCAGCACACCTACCGCATTCTTCGCAGCCGCTATCGAGGGCAGTCATCGTCTCTAGAGTTTCAGGTAGCGCAGGGAGAAAGCAACGGGCAAAAGGCAAAAGGCAAAAGGCAAAAGGCAGAGGAAGTAGAGGGGGCAGCAGCGGCGGGGGCAGAGGAAGCAGAGGAGCAGGAGAGCCGAGGTATCGGGCTGTCTGATCCCCACTCCCCACTCCCCACTCCCTACTCCCTCCGCTTCCGCACTCTCACTGCCAAAGGCGTTCGCGCGACGCAGCAGTTGATCCTGGAGCACCTGAAGCTAGACTATGAGACCTTTGTAAATTCAGCGTATCTGCGGCAGGGTCGGGCAGATGAGTTCATGCTGAAGCGACCTACCGAACGCAAGCAAATTCTCGCGGATCTGCTGAAGCTGGAACAGTACGATCGGGTTGCAGACCAGGCGAAGGATCAATCACGCCAGTTTAAGGGACAGATTGAGCTACTAGAGCGCAGCCTGGAAGCAATGCAGTCACAGCTACAGACCCGCGATCGGGTGGCGGCAGAGCGAGCAGCACTGGAGTCAACGCTGGCAATGCTACGGCAGCAGCAGGTAGTGGATCGCGAGCAGTTACAGGCGCTTCAAACTATGCAGCAGCAACGCCAGACCTGGCAGCAGCAGCATACCTGGCAACAGCAGCAGCAGCGTCATCTGGAGCAGGACTGTCAGCGGTTGCAGCAAGAACTAACGGCAATCCAGCAGCAGCAGCAAGAGTTAGGGGCCGTATTGGAGCAAGAAGCGGCGATCGCGGCGGGCTATCGTCAGTTTCAAACCTTACAGGCGCAAGAAGAAAGCGTAGCGGCTCGGTTCAAAGCTCATCAGCAGGCACAGGCGCAGCGTCAGCAATACCAGCAGCAGCAAAACGATCGCTTGGCAGAGCAGCAGCGTCAGATCCAGCAGGTGCAGGCACAGCTAGAGGCACTCACCCAGCAGGATGCCGAGTTGCAACAGACTCTTGCCAAAGCGACCGACATTGTGGCAGCCGTGCAGCAACTTCAGCAGTCGCGTGCCCATTTGAGCCAGCTCGATCAGCGGCAGGTGCAGGCTTCCCCCCTGTTACAGCGTCGTCAGGTCATCCAGAGCCAGATCGATCGCCTGAGTACTCGCCTCACCACCCGCTTAGAGGAACTGCACGCCTCCGCGCAGCAGCTTCAAGCGCAGCAGTCGTGCCAACCCCAGCTTAAACAAGCTGTACAGGAAGTGAGCGATCACATCGCTGCCCTGGATGCACGACGCGCCTACCAAGAACGGGTGCGCGAGAAAGGCTTAGAACGTCGCAGCTTCATGGAGCAGCTTCAAGAACAGCAACGGCACTGCGAAGGGCAACTGGCAGCATTAGAGCAAAAAATGCAACTGTTGGTGGCGGAGGAGAGGGGTGAGGAGAGAGGAGAGGCAAAAGGCAAAAGGCAAAAGGCAAAAGGTAAAAGGCTGGAACATGAATTCGCTCAAGCCGCAGAGTCCTCTAGCGTAGCAGCGCACGGTCTAACGCCTAACGCTTCCCCACTCCCTACACCCCACTCCCTACACCCCACTCCCTATCCCCCCTGCCCCCTTTGCGATCGTCCCCTTGACGAACAGCACTGGAACCTGGTGTTAGAAAAACATCAAATCGAGCAGCAAGCCGTGTTAGACCAGGTGTGGGTCATTCGGGAGCAGCTATCGGCATCCGAACGCGAAATTCAAATTTTGCGAGACGAATACCGTGCTCTGGAGCGCGAACTAAAGCCATACAGTGCCGTGCTGGAACGTCGAGGGCAACTGCAAGAGCAGCTTCAAACGACGATCGCTGTGCAGGCAACTTTGCAGCAGGTTGTAGCCGAAGCGACTGAGTTGGAGCGATCGCTTCAGCTTGGCAATTACGCCACTGAGCTACACGATGAACTACGCTTACTCGATCGCAGTTTGCAGGAGTTACACTACGACGAAAAAGATCATGCACTCGCGCGGGGCGAGGTCGATCGTTGGCGTTGGGCAGAAATCAAACAGGCAGAAATCAAACAGGCACAACGACGACGCGACCAACTAGCGCAGCGGCAGCCCGACCTTCTCGCTCAACTCACGACACTGCAAACCAACCTGGAGCAGTTAAATGCTGAAACGGCTGCTCACCTTGCCCTTCTAGATCGTCAAAGCGCTGGAATTGGCTACGAATTAGAGCAACATAACGCCTTACGACACGCACTGCGAGAAGCGCAACATTGGCAATTGCGCTATCAAGAAATCGGTCGTGCCCGCCAGCACTATCCTCAGATGCAGCAACGAGTCAGTGAATTGACCCAGGCATTGGACGATCGCCAGCGTGACTTGCAGACGGCTCAAATGCAGGTGCAGCAACTGGTACAACAGCTAGAGCGCACCCCAGACTGTCAGGCACAAAGGCAAACCCTGGAAGCACGGATGCAGCAGGAACGATCGCACCTGGATGAACAACTGGCAGCCCTCGGTCGCCTACAGCAGCAGCAGCAGCAGCTCGAAACACTTCACACGCAACACTCAGCGCTCAACACTCAGCTACAAGCCGTTCAACGACAGCAGCGAGTCTATCAAGAATTAGCGCAAGCCTTTGGCAAAAACGGTATTCAGGCGTTGATGATCGAAAACGCACTGCCGCAATTGGAAGCCGAAACCAATCAAATTCTCAGCCGTCTCAGCGCCAACCAGTTGCACATTCAATTTGTCACCCAACGCTCAAACCGTCGCGACCAGGCGCGTCAGGCAAAAGCTAGCAAAGCCCGCAACACCCTGCAACCATCAAAACTGATTGAGACGCTAGATATTTTGATTGCTGATGCTCATGGCACCCGTCCCTACGAAACCTATTCCGGCGGAGAGGCGTTTCGGGTCAACTTTGCGATTCGGCTTGCACTAGCGCGACTGCTGGCACATCGATCGGGCACCGCGCTGCAAATGCTCATTGTTGACGAGGGCTTCGGTACGCAGGATGCCGAAGGCTGCGATCGCCTCATTGCCGCCATCAACGCGATCGCTCCTGACTTTGCCTGCATTCTCACTGTCACCCACGTCCCTCACTTTAAAGAAGCGTTTCAATCTCGCATTGAGGTCTTCAAAACGGAACAAGGTTCTCAGGTGAGCTTGGTCATTTAGACGTTCGTTTGTTGCTCCCCTAGCTGAGTTGGCTGCGAAACTGGTTGACACTAATGGTCAGCAGAACAATCGCAATGACTGCCAGTGCCAACGCGTGCATCCACAGCGCTTCTAGACCAACCCCTTTCAGCAAAATACCCCGCACGATCGTGATGTAGTGCCGCAGTGGATTGAGTAGCGACACGACCTGGAAAAAAGTTGGCATGGTTTCGATCGGTGCGATCGCACCAGACGTTTGCACCATCGGCAAATTGATAAAAAAGGCTGTAAGCACAACCTGCTGTTGC
>JBGTJW010000553.1:0-6243 GCA_041744955.1 Stenomitos sp.
AATCTGAAGCAAATTCGGCTGCGCTTGGGCATGAGTCAGCAGGACTTAGCGGCGATCGCGGGTGTGTCTCGACAGACCATTGGCGGGGTGGAATCGGGGCAGTATGCCCCCTCAACCACTGTGGCACTCCGTTTGGCAAAAGCATGACTCTGCGCTGTATTGCCGGCATTGAAACCCCAACTAGTGGAACAATCATGCTGAATAATCGGATTTTGTATAATTCTCGCAAGGGGATTAATCTGCCCAGCCGCGATCGCAAGGTAGGTTTTTTATTTCAAAATTATGCGCTCTTTCCTCATTTAACAGTGGCTCAAAATGTTGCCTACGGGTTAAAAGGGTTGTCGAGGAATGCGACCCACCGACAAGTCGTAGAGCAACTAGCCCAGGTGAAACTATCAGGATTGGGCGATCGCTATCCCCATCAGCTATCAGGAGGACAACAACAGCGGGTGGCTTTAGCCAGAGCTTTGGTAACGAAACCCGATGTGTTGCTGTTGGATGAACCATTTTCCGCTCTCGATACCCATCTACGCAGCGAACTCGAAAAGCAACTGATTAAAACGCTATCCAGTTATCAGGGACTGACCCTGTTCGTCAGCCATAACCTGGAAGAGGCATACCGCATCTGTCAAAAACTGCTGGTTCTCTCCGCTGGAAAGGTTGTGGCAGAGGGACAAAAACAAACTATTTTTGATCATCCTGGCAGTCTCACTGTCGCCCAACTAACTGGGTGTAAAAATTACTCTCGCATCCAACCGATTGCCGCCCAGAAAATTCACGCCCTTGATTGGCACTGTACCCTTCAAACCATGGAATCAGCTTCGTCCAGGCATACCCATGTCGGCATTCGTGCCCATCAGATTACATTTCCAAAAACTCCCGACCAAACGAACACTCTTCCGACCTGGTTAGCCTGGACGAGTGAAACGCCTCACCGCATGACGCTGTATTTGAAATTAGGTGAGCCACCCACTGACTCTGACGATTATCACCTTCAGGCGGAAGTATTTAAGGAAAAGTGGGTAAATCTGAAAGACCGTCCGATGCCCTGGTTCGCACACCTAGAACCACTGAAATTATTATTGTTGAATCCTTAAGAATTCCTGACATTTGCAGAGCATTACTACGTGCCAATTCATTCAAATAAGGTGGGGTTAAAATCGCGTGAAGCAAGACCATGATCTTTGCAATAATCTGAAGCAAATTCGGCTGCGTCTCGGCATGAGTCAGCAGGATTTAGCGACGATTGCGGGTGTGTCTCGACAGACTATTGGTGGGGTGGAATTGGGGCAGTATGCCCCCTCGACCACTGTGGCACTCCGGTTGGCAAAAGCATTAGGGTGTCAGGTCGAAGATTTGTTTTGGCTCGAACAAGACACCATTGAAATCGAGGCAGTTCCCACCCAAAATGTCCCGGCTGGCGAACCGCTGCGATTGAGTTTGGCACGAGTGAGCGGACGTTGGATCGCTCACCCACTGCTTGGCAATCATGCCTTTCGTCTAGAGATGGTTCCTGCGGATGGGGAAGGAACTTATGATGCTGATTCACCCACTATGCGAGTTAAATTACTTGATGACTTGGAAAAATTGCATCACACTGTCGTTCTAGCTGGCTGCACTCCAGCACTTTCGCTATGGGCGCGGGCAGCAGAACTCTGGCACCCTGAACTGCGAGTGCATTGGACATTTGATAACAGTATGAGTGCTCTTCATCGGCTTTGTCGGGGGGAAGTTCATCTCGCTGGAATGCACTTGTATGACCCGATTACCCAAGAGCATAATGTCTCTTTTGTGCAAGCTGCCTTGCAAGACACCCCAGCCGTTTTAATTAACCTGGGAAGTTGGGAGGAGGGACTATTGGTTCAGCCAGGGAATCCGTTGAACCTTAAAACAGTGATGGACTTGACTCTGCCTGGAGTGACGATTGTGAATCGAGAAGAGGGATCGGGTAGCCGACAATTACTAGAGCAATCGCTTCAGCAGGAGAGGATTACTTTTCAGTCAGTGAAAGGGTTTGAACAGATCGTTTATGGACATCTGGAAGTAGCTCAAGCTGTTGTCACAGGCACAGTAGCAGCAGGCGTGAGTACCGCATCGGTCGCCGCTGCTTTTGGGTTGGGGTTTATTCCACTGCATCGCTCTCGCTACGATCTGGTCATCCTTAAACCTTACTTAGATGAAGCTCCTGTGCAGCAATTACTGAGTACGTTGGGACATAAACGAGTTCTTTCACAACTGGAAGCATTAGGAGGCTACGACACGACTCAGACAGGTGAGGTGGTTGCCACAGTTGAGCCGATGTCATGATTTTTGAGTCATAAATCCTGGATGTCATTTGGGAGATAACCAGGTGAAGGTGTTGGTCTAGACTTATGGATCGACACTGTAGAATGCAGCAACCGCCAACTCTAAACAGCTCAGTATCCACAGACCTAGACCACCAACATCTTATTTTCGATCGCTTTAACTAATACCGTCAGGTTGGGTGATTGAGGGGTCGAGCCGATGCGAGAGACTTATTTGCTGATAAAAACATCAGTTTACTATTGAAAAAATATTCAATCTATTATAAAACAGCTTTTCACGTGAACCTTTTTCATAACTAAATAAAGCTGTTTTTTAGAAGTTGGCACCGAACAATCCAGTACAAGCAGAGCGAAGTCATGACGCATTTTCAGAGCTAATTCTTCCGCCTACTGCGGCTCATGATATTTTATCTGAGACCGAAGCCTCAAAAAAAACCTCCTACAGCTATGCTCGGATTAAGCGGAGCAACTCAAACGAGGATCAACTTTCACTCTTTAGCTTCTCTGAAGTCATTCCTTACGAAGCAAGCATTTTAGCTGTAGCAACACAAATAGCGGACAAGCTTTCAGGCAGTAAACCGCTTGATATGAAGCAGGCACGAACCATGATGACTAAAGCTTTTGGCGGTTCTGACGCTGAAGGAAAGTGGAACTGGACAGATTTCTATGAGGCTCAAGAAATAGCCTTTATTGAACGCTTATCAGGACTAGACGGTAAGAAGCTTTTAGCTTTACCACCTTATCGTGCAGTTTGGCAGCTTTCAGAAGAGCTAGACCGATGCATGACTCATACGAAACGAACTGAGGAATCCGTTGCACTTCAACAATTTAGTACTCCACCACCACTTGCTTATCTAGCTGCTCTTCTTGCGGCTCCTACAAAAGAAGATCTAGTGCTTGAACCTTCGGCAGGTACAGGGCTTCTTGCCAAATGTGCTGAAGTTTATGGTGCAAAGCTTGTGCTTAACGACTATAGCGAAAGGAGAGCAACGCTTCTTAAGTCAATATTTCCTGGAAAGCCTTGCTACTCGTTTGATGCTGAGCAGATTCATGATTTTCTTCCGGAAGGTATTCGCCCAACTCTGGTGCTGATGAATCCTCCTTTTTCAGCAACAGTAGGCGTTGATAGAAGAAATCCAGAAGCTACAGCTAAACATGTGCGATCAGCATTTCTGCGGCTTGCACCTCAAGGCAGAATGGTTTTGATTTCAGCTCACTGGTTCTCACCGACTTCTGACGAGTGGGGCAAGTGTTTCACCTCACTTAATGCTGAAGTTCAGGCTACAGCAGTTATAGACGGCTTTTTCTATTACAAGCACGGGACGACAATAAGCACCCGATTAACCGTGATCGATAAGATTCCGCCAACTGGGAAAACTGTAAGTGAATTTCACTTAAAAGGAGATACGATCGCACTCCTTGATAAGGCTTCAAAAAATGGTGGAGTTCCACCCCTTATTAAATCCTTTAAGGCTGAAGATGTTCTAGCTCTGCTTGAGACCATACCAGGTAGAAGATCGCCTATCTTACGAGAGGAACCGAGGTCAGAAACCAAAGGTATAGCTGAAGCCAGAGTTACAACGGCAACGGCTAAGACTAGAAAAAAAGCAGCTCAAATAGAACCTGCTCCGCTCTTACTTCCAAGTAAAAATATCAAAGAGGTAAGGTATAAAGCGGTTCAGGAAGCGGGTAAGGCTTCAAACTTAAATGCTTTGTATGAGGAGTACCGACCTGGGCGAATTGAAATTCTTGGCGCTAAACCTCATCCAACAAAACTTTGTGAATCGGCTGCAATGGCATCGGTTGTTCCTCCTATGCCGAACTACGTGCCACTTCTACCAGAAGAGATTATTACTCACACTAAACTTTCCTTTGCTCAGTTAGAGAGCATTATCTATGCGGGTGACGCTCATAGCAAGCTTCTCAAAGGCTATTACAGAGTTGATGAAAACTACCTGGATGTATCGGCGGCTGGTGCAAATACTCCATCTGCTGTTCAGTTTCGTCAAGGCTGGTTTTTAGGGGATGGCACAGGAGCTGGTAAGGGAAGACAAATTGCAGGAGTAATTTTAGATAATTTTCTTCACGGTCGAACTAAAGCTCTTTGGGTTAGTAAGTCTGAGAAGCTAGTTGAGGATGCCGAACGGGATTGGGTCTCTCTTGGCGGCAATCCTTCTGATATTGTTTCACTCTCAAAGTTTAAGCAAGGAACAGAAATCACCTTAAAAGAAGGAATTTTGTTTACAACCTATGCAACTCTCCGATCGCAGGGCAAACAGGGTAAAGAATCTCGCTTAGACCAGATAGTTTCTTGGCTTGGAAAAGACTTTGATGGAGTAATTGCCTTTGATGAGGCTCACGCAATGGGGAACGCATCATCTGAGAAGGAAGAGATATTTACTCGCAAAGCCTCTCAGCAAGGGCTTACAGGGCTAAAACTTCAAAATGCGGTTCCTGATGCCAGAATCCTTTATGTGTCTGCTACCGGGGCAACAAAGGTCTCTAACCTTGCCTATGCTTCACGCCTTGGGCTTTGGCAAACAGGCGACTTTCCGTTTGCTAATAGAGAAGAATTTATCAGCTCAATAGAATCAGGAGGAGTAGCTGCGATGGAAGTAGTGTGCCGAGATTTGAAATCGCTTGGGCTTTATCTTTCCCGGTCGCTTAGTTTTGATGGGGTAGAGGTTGACCCGCTAGAAGTGCCTTTAACTGCTGATCAGGTCGCAATCTATGACAAGTACGCAGAAGCTTTTAAGTATATACACATAGCAATTGAAGACGCTTTGCAAGCTACAAACGTTATCTCCCAAAGTGGTAGCTCGTTATGCCGGGAATCAAAAATGAGTGCTTATTCAATGTTTGAAAGTAGTAAGCAACGTTTTTTTAACCACCTTCTTACTTCCATGAAATGCCCTAGTCTTATCCGGGCAATGGAAAACGATTTGAGAGAGGGGAATTCTGTTGTTGTGCAGCTTGTTAGCACCAACGAAGCCATTATCGATCGCAGGCTTAAGGAGCTTCCGCCTGAAGAGTGGGATGACTTAAATATCGATATTACGCCTAGAGAGAACATTATGGGGTACTTGATGCGATCGTTTCCGACGCACCTCCATAAAGTGTTATCTGACGCGGACGGGAACCTCTATTCTGAGCCGCTAAAAGATGAGCATGGAAATGTCATGGTCTCGCGGGAAGCAGTTGAAATTAGGGATCACTTAATTGAGAGAATATCAATTCTACCTCCGCTACCTGGAGCAATTGAGCAATTGCTTCACCACTTTGGTCATGATAAAGTTGCAGAAATCACGGGACGTTCTACCAGGATTTTGAAAGATGCATCTACAGGGAGAGTTTATGCTTCGCCGCGATCGCTATCAGCAGGTTTAGCTGAGACTCAAAGCTTTATGGACGGGGAAAAGCAGATTCTAATATTTTCAGATGCTGGCGGAACCGGAAGAAGTTACCATGCTGATCTCAATTGTTTGAACCAGAATCGACGGATTCACTACGGTTTAGAGTTTGGCTGGAGGGCTGATACTGCAATTCAAGGTTTAGGGAGATCTCATAGAACTAACCAGGCATCAGCTCCCGTGTTTCGACCAGTAGCGACAGATGTAAACGGAGAGAAACGATTTACCTCAACGATTGCTCGAAGACTTGATGCACTAGGGGCGCTCACCCGTGGGCAAAGACAAACTGGTGGGCAAGGAATGTTTGATGCAAAAGATAACTTAGAGTCAAAGTACGCTGAGGCTGCACTTGATAGCTTCTTCAAAAAACTCTATCAGGGAAGAATGCAATGCTGCTCGATGGGAGAGTTTGAGTCTGCGACAGGGTTAAGGCTTACAACTCATGAAGGTGATTTGAAACTGGACCTTCCTAATATTCCGAAATTTCTTAATCGCTTACTGGCTCTGCCCATCAAACAGCAAAATAG
>JBGTJW010000554.1:0-13328 GCA_041744955.1 Stenomitos sp.
CTTCCCGCCCGGGCAGGAAGTCTTGGATGCGTTCCCACTGGTCATCGCGTAGCGCGTAGCGTCGAGTTGTCATGGTAATCCTGGTCTATCAATCGCAAACATGGTTAAGTTCAGCTTATCTAATTGATGACAGTTCCTAGAATATTGAACATATCTTTGAAGCGATAGCGCCAGTCATGTCGCAACAAACATTCAAGCGAATTTCTCTGTGAGTTAGAAGTGAGGAGCTGATCCTCATCCAATAATCCTTCCAGAAAGGGAAGCCATTCTGATGGCTCGTCTGGCAGTTCGATCGTGCTGTGTTCCCAGTCCATAAGCGGCGCTACACCCTGACCAAAGGGTCTTTTACCAACGATATTACAGCCACTTGCCCAACCCTCAAACCAGCGATAGAGGATGGGTGAACGACCGCAAAAGCGACCAACCTGACTTGGCTCAAAGCAGAGACTGATGCGTGATCGACTTAAAAGCTTTGAGAGTAACGCAACGTGTTCTCCCAAATCATAAACGGCAGACTGGCTGAACGTGGAGTGAAAATAGAAACGAGCGCTACAAGGTTGTGAGTAGTATGATTGCAAGCATTTGTGTAGCTCAAGATTTGTTCTACCGTAGTTAATAATATCAATGGATCGCTGCCTTGCATTTGAACCTAATCTTAAGGCATCAGTTGCTAGGGGTAGAAAAGTAGTTGCAAGCGGGAATGTGCTATTAATTTCAGCAGCCGTCTCAGCATCAATGACAAACAAATGATTTAAGTCAGCAACAACTGAGCGATCGATATGCGTAGGTTCAAAACCATCTAATAAATTGTTAACCAACAAACAAATATTTTGGCAATTATATTCAAGAGTAAACTATATCAATTAAAGCGTCTGTGCAAAAATTTGCTGCGAAGTGATAGATTTGCTGCGAAAAAGTAGCATACTTTTTCGGTTTGCACGTTCAGAAAGTAGTAAAAGACGGCATAATTTGTATAGCATAATTTATATAGCGGTTCTCTGACGGATGAGATACAAGTGGGACAATACGGGCAAGGGTTTGAGCCTCTAGTTTGTATCTCACGGGAACCGGAAACGCTATAACCAGTCTTCTGCACATATACAGTCACCATGAGGTAACTCACATACAATGCAATAGACGCTTTCCGCCAAAATCCACTAGCTAATCAGACAACGTAGTTATACTTGGGCAGTTGTTTGCCATGCTGGGCTTTTGGAACGGATGTTAAGAGGTGATCTCAGTTTTTTGAGAGCTAATCACTTTAGCAGGTATACCAACGGCTGTAGCACCAGATGGCACATCTGATAATACGACAGCATTCGCTCCAATATTGGCATCATCGCCAATAGTGACATTGCCAAGAATCACCGCACCAGCGCCAATATTCACCCGTTTGCCTAATTTTGGCGCATCGAACAAGCGATCAAGATAACGTAAGCCAAGCGTTACACCTTGTCGAATGATGCTGTCATCGCCAATATGGTAATAGCCATGAATTACGATCGCTCCTTGATGCTCAATGACCACACGCCGACCCAATTGAACAGTGTAAGGCAATTCAATGCCGTACCCATTGCGAATTTTTCGATAGGGCGATCGGTACAGCAAGCTGAAGGGTGCGCGTAGCAGCTTTGGTTCAATAGTCATGCGCCACGCTCCAAAGCGATGGACTCCTACCGCCCGAAACCCTGGCTTTGACCAATCTCGCCTAACTTATCCTTCTCAACCAAATGAGGTTATGCAGGTTTCGGCAACGTGGAGAGTGAGGAGGGGCGATCGAGTTGAAGCATTGTTATGGATTTACGTCATCGCTCGCCTCAGAAAGATGTCTGATAGCTTATCAAGTCAGCTTTGCTGGAGGCTTAAAGAAAACACTGTTGTGGAAGAAATCACTCAACAGTTGGGGCGGATCGACGTCAGGTTTGCGCTGAACAATCCGTCGTAAGCGCCAAAGGGCAAAGCCGCCCATCCAGGCAACGTCGGCAAAGGCAGCGTAAACAACTCCGTGGTTTTTGGTGAAATAGCGTCGCCGAGAATCGAACCAATACTGCGGCAAGCGCTTGGGTGGTCCCGATCGCACCGTCACTCCTGTACTCTGTCCAGCAATGTGCATCACCCGACTTTCTGGCACATACCAGCACGACCAACCCGCACGTTTAGCTTGTAGGCAAAAATCCGTCTCTTCAAAGTAAAGGAAGTAGCCTTCGTCCATTAGCCCGATCGCCTCAAACACTTCCCGCCGAATCATCATGCTGGCTCCGGACAACCAATCGATCGGCTGCTGTTCTTGGGTCATGGTTTTGGAGACGCGCCAGCGCGCCAGCACCGTCGAGACAATGCCTAGCCGAATGCCATCCTCCATTTCACTGATCAGGGTGGGAAACCGGAAGGCAGTATGCCAAGGCGATCCATCTGCTTCCTCAAAGCTGCTGCCACAAATGCCCACATCAGAATGCTCTTGCATGAAGTCCAACAAGGCTTTCAGCGCCCCAGGGCGGACTTGGGTATCTGGATTGAGCAGTAGAAAGTAGGGCGGGGGATTATCGGAAGCAAGGGCAGGACGGATAGCGAAATTGTTGCCGTAGGCATAGCCACCATTGCGATCAGAGGCAACGACGGATGCCCATTTGCCCCAACCTTCGGCAGCGATTGCAGCGCTAATCTTGGCAACAGAATCATCGCCGGAAGGATTGTCCACCACCACCACACGGGTTCCGGGAACAGCAGCAATCTCTGGCACCAGCGATTGCAGGCTTTCAATGACTAAATCCGCTGTACGGTAGTTCACGGTGACGATTAACAACGGGCAAGGATGATCGAACTGAATTGCGGTTTCCATAGCTCCGGGTGAAAGCGACATTGGTTTAGAGGGAACAGGATTTTAGTCTGGAATAGAGGTAGCTTTTGCTGCTGGTACGTGCGATCGGGGATTCGATAACGCCTCGTCGATGTAAGTTTGCATCGCTTCTGCCATTGCTGCCACATTTGGCTCTTGCAGCATACTGGAATGTCCACCGGGAATGTCATACACCCGGACGGTTTGCGTCACACGCTGTCCCCAACCCAACAAGGGATCGCTGTAAATGTTGACGTAGGGTTCATCGGTTCCTTCGCCTGCGGTTGCCCGGAACAACGCCACTTCTCCTGGATACAAATCTGTGGGTACGTACTCACTTTCGGCAAACAAGTAAACGGTTCGTACTGAGAGATTCCGTAGGGAAGTCGGGGGCAGATTGCCTGCATCCAGTGCCCGTTGCAACTGTCGCATTTGGGAGCGATGCTGCCAGGTTTTGAGGCGACTGGAAATCTCGTAAGTTACGACATTAATCAGCTTTTGTCGGGCTTTGGTCAAAATGTAACCAAGCTTGGTCAGCCAGCTTTGGCTTTGTTCCTCGCCCAAGGTGCTGAAGAACCGCTTGAGTCGCTGTCCGGCAATTCGTCCGACGCGCTTGGGTGCGGCGACATCGGCGGCATCAATGATCGCCACCATGCCGACCGATTCTCCCTGCTGCTGGAGCCGATGGGCAATTTCAAAGGCAATCAATCCTCCAGCGCACATGCCACCAAGCAGGTAGGGACCTTGGGGTTGCACCGATCGCATTTTGGTGATGTGATAGTCTGCCATGTCAGTAATTCGGCTATGCAGCAGGGCAAACCCATCTTTACTGTAGGGTTGCAAGCCATAAACGGGATGCTCTGGCTTCAGTCGATATGCCAAGTTGCGATAAAGCAAGGTTTCGCCATCGCCATCGTGGACAAGAAAAACAGGCCGTTTATTGCCACCCGTCCGAATTAGCACCAAGGAGTCCTGGGTGCTGGGTTGGGTCAGACGTGCCACCAGTTGGGCGATCGTTGGGGCTTCGACGATCGCCGTCAACGGCAACTTTTGCCCAAACACTTGTTCAATTTTCGTCACCAGTTCCACGGACAGCAGGGACGTGCCACCTAGATCAAAGTAGTTGTCCTGCACCCCGACGCGATCGAGTTGGAGTAATTCTTCCCATAGAGTTGCCAGTTGGGTTTCGGTTGTTGTCAACGGCGCAACATAGTCTTGTTCCAGGTCAGGACGGGACGATCGCTGCTGCGATTGGTGAATCTGCTGGAGAATCTCTGCTGGATCGTGCAGTTCTTTAGCAATCCGACCAAAGCGCTGAGATTTTTCTGCTTGAGGAGCGGCAGCAGTGGCGATCGCCTTTGCAAGTGCGTCACTCACTTCGGGTTCTGCCTCTCCCGGTTTGTAGGATAGCGCTGCCGCAAATTCTACCGGGACGATGAACTCGAAGCCATTGTCGATCGGCTGTTGGAAATCTGCCAGCACTCGTTCCAAAAAGTTGAGCGCGGGTAAATTTTTCTTGGTTCGTAGGAACGCGGCTTTGATCTGCAATAGCTGGCGCTCTTGAGCAATTTCCGCCAGATGAGTCAGCATCCGGTGTTCCACACCCCGTCCCAACACCCGACAACTGAGCAAAAAACTGTCGATCGTCAACGTCTCAGCATCCGTACCAAAAATCATCACGCCGACCAAGCCATAATCGCCAAAGCGATCGCGGACTTCTACGCGGCGGCACTCCAGCCCTGATGCACCTAGCTGTTGAATCTCGCTTTCCGATCGACGAATCGTGGTGAAATTGAACTGGTTCGTGCGCTGCGTCAGTTGTGCCACCCTGGGAAGTTGGTCAGCCGCAGGTTCAGCAATGTCTACAACGAGTTCCAAGCCAGCCAGAAAATCGGTAATGGTTGGCGCTTCTTTAAGGAAGCGATCGCGCTCCAAATTTTGCTTGTACAGCGTCGTCCGTTGCTTGTCCTCTTCTGTCACTTTCAGGTGGTCGAACGCCCAAACGTGGTTGAGAAAGTGGGGAATGTCGCCATCTATAGGTAATTGCAGCGTCAGCACTTCAGGACAGCTTGCCTGGACTTCCGCACACTCCACCGGATTGTCATCAATGAAAATGAAGCTATCCAAGCCCAGGTTTAACTCTTGCGCTAGGGATTTGATGTTCTCCGATTTGGGCAGCCAGTTGATCCGCCAAGCGACGATGTTTTCCAGCTTCAATGGCATTTCTGGACGTTGCTCAAACGCTTCCAACACATCCGGTTCGTTGTTTTTGCTGCAAAAGCACAACACTATGCCAGTGCTTTGTTGTGCCAGCATAAAGTTTTGCAAGGCGACATAGGCAGGCGTAATTTCAATTCCCGTAGCCCCATCTTCGCCGACAACACCTTGCCAAATCGTGTTGTCGCAATCAAGGACGATCACTTTATGGGGTGCGGCTTTGAGCGTATAAATTTTCCGTGCCAACACCGTACTTAAAGCAGTGAAGAACACAGGTGTGAAGGGAATGTGCCCTAATTTATCTCGTTGAGCATCGTAGTGGTCAGCAACGGGATAGGCGGCAAAATCGGGCGATCGCACCAAATACAAGCCGGAAACTTTGCTCAGTTCTGCTACCATCTCCGCTTCCAACCGTTGACTCAGTACTTGCCAATCGGGATCGGCTTGAGCGCTAGGCGAATCGGGACAGAGGCAAACCAGACGCTGCGTAGCGGATGGGGCGGCTTTCAGTGCAGTCAACAAATCTTCCAAGTTGCGATCGGCTTTCTCCGCAATTTCAGCAATTGAACCCGTGCTATCTCTGCGCCAATCTTCAAACCGCAGCAAAATCACGTTGACACCGCGTTGGTTCTGCGCCAGCAAACTGGTGGGATCAAGCAATTGCTGGAAAATTTGGTTGTAAGGCGCAAACTCAACCTGCGCTGGAATGCCCAATTCTTGCATCCAAAAGTTCAATGCATCTTCTAGTGGCTCGGCGGTGAAACTTGCGGCAACAGCGATCGTCTGCGTTTGTGCTTGAGACTCCTGAACCGGGGGAGTGAGCGTTTGCATAGCAACTAATTCCTGAAGAATTGATGGTGAGTTGAGCGCAAGGAAAGCTGAATAAAATTAGTTTCGTGAATCAGCATCAACTCCATACCTCATTGAAACAAGAATGGGTGCGATCGCGGAGTGCTGGGTGTGATCCTTTATTAAGTCTTTAATACAGAATTAGTCCAAACTAAAGTCATAAAAGCAACCTTCAAGTTAGATAGAGCTGTAATTCTTCATTCAGAATCACTGGTTAGGAATATGTACGCAAAACTGAAAAAGTGCAGTGACAGTACCCAGTCTTAAGGATGCCTTAAAAGTATTTTTCTGTTGCAAAGGGAGAAATGCAGAATATGGCTTGCTTGCCCCTCAGCCAAATCGAGGGTTGGATACTCGCATAAGATACCTTGCGACATTAAGCTCTATAGTCTCCGCTCTACAAACTACAGAATGCTATGGCTCATCTAGCAACCGATTGTCTGGCTGTAAAGCTCTGAAGTCTCTGATTCAATAACATTCCAGTTAAACCACCACTACCTAAGATGAAAACTGGATTGTAAAAAGCATTTAAGACGTTATCAAAGGCGTGCATGGCGAGACCAACAGCGAAGGCAGCAATGATCACGATCGTAGGATGAGACCAGGAAGCCGGTGGATAGAAGAACCAGAAGCTAAAGACAGGCGTAAGCAACGTTGCGAAAACGCTGAGCAACCCAACTAAGCCATTCTGCCCAAAAGCGATAATCCAAAGGCTGTCAGTGACGGTAATGGCATAACCGCCCTCCTTATACAGCATGTTTCTGCCAAAACCACCCCAGCCAAATAGTATTCTTTCGCGCGCTTTAGCTGAAAGCATCTCCTCATTCATAAACCTAAAGCCAAGTGATTGAAGGCGATCGGGAGCAACAAACTCCCCTAAAAAGTCAATAATTTCCTGACCTGGAAAATCACCAACAGCACCAAGATAAAGATAGATAAATGTCGCTCCAAGGAAAAGCCATAACAAAGAGCCTGTACCATACCAGATTGCTGTAAGCACAATAGCTATCGCCACAAGCAGTAAAAATGTTGCGCCAGTCGCTTTTACTAAAATAAACGTGATTAACAAGGCAGTAATAAGCCAAGTAATGGGAATACTTTTAACTTGCTTAATCGTTTTGGTTTTCCATAAAACAACGCCCATTAGCGAAGCGAACATCATCCATGTACCTAAGACCAAGCCGTTCCGCTGAAAAACTGATGGTCTGTATCCGCCATAGCGAAGATCTGCTGCCCCAACCGTGAAGCGGTAAATCAGACCGTGCGAATTAACGTGAGTAGCAACCTCAAAGAGACAGAACGGGATGTAAGCCAGTCCACCCAAAAAAATTCCAACTGCCAGTTGCCGGAGCCCAATAAAGTTGTTGAGGTAGATCCGACCTAAAAAGTAAGGTCCTCCCCATTCTACAATCCGTCCTATAGTGCTTGAAAGTCCGTCATAAGCGCCAAGCCCATTTGTAATTGATGAAGCGAAGGAACAGAGGCACCAAATTACTATAGGGAGATCAAGCCAATGAAATCTAAATGACTTAAAACGCTCAAAGTCGTAAAGACATGTTGAAAGCAAGATCGCCAGACACGTTGCTGACATTCTGTTGTACTCGAACGGAATTCCAGGTAGCTTAAATCCGGCTAGTGGTAAAAATAGCCATGCTGAAATAAAGCTAATGATCAGCGCCCTTTGTGGTGGAAAGCGTCTGAACAAGTAAAGGACGACTGGAAACCAAGAGTATAGAACAAGAGTATTCATAGCCCACCTTTATCAATTCGATCCAGCAAAGAAAAGCAGGACGAGAAACATAAGACGTAGTAAGTACTGAAGAATGGCTTATGACCTTCTCGTCCTTATGGTTGAGAAATGCTGAAACTAGAACGTACCTATCAAGAGGTGTTTGTATTTAGCTATTTGTTTCTCAATGCATCTTTAGCATCAATCAAAATCGGCGGTACCAACTTCTTCAAAATAGCTTTAACACTCAGGTTTGGAGACTCGTCTAATTTAAAGTCATCTTGTGTACGCGCTTGAAATATGGTTGTATGGGGCTTTCCTGTAACTTCTTCCGCAGGTCTTCCATTGGTGTAGTAGTAAAGTGCCAGCGATTTTCTTGTTCGATCTTCTGGGCAGGTTAACGGCTCAGGATGACCATGATAAGAAAAATCAGTTGTACTAAAAACAACACATCGGTTAAACAGGGGGAGAATTTTCTTTTGACATTGAGTCATATTTGTATCCCACAGTTCAAGGTGCCCACCGTATTCCTCTTTCCAGTCTTGATTGAGATAAAGAAGGAAGTTTAAGCGGCGATCGAGCCGCAGTTTTTTGTGGTGATTGAAGTCCACGTGCATCTTCAAAAAGCCACCTCTCTCAATTTGATGAAGCCCTCCCCCTTCAAAGTGAGGATCTGGAAGAACGCCATCAATGCCCGTCAGGATTTCTAAGAAAGTGATAAATGTGGAGGAGTTGAGACTATACAGCAGCAGACGAGTTGCATCGCCCATTTGCTGTTCATGCCTTGATGCAAGCTTTTTCTCAGCCGGAGTTTGAAACGTCTGCCAGTCAATCTGCTTTGGGTTAGGAAATTCTTTTAGAACCGCCTCCAAAAGAGCATCGGGTAGAAAATTATCGATAACGATGTGGGGGAAGGGACTAGCTGTAGCATATGCCTCGCGATGCTCTAGTGCTAAAGCTTTCAGATAATCTACATCTAGACGAAACATTGAGAGAGTTGAGTTCATAGCGTTCTCCAGAGAAATTTTTAGTTAGAAGGTTGACTTCGGTGCGATAAACAGACGTGGGAACAGAAATAGTCTGAAGGCTCTATTTCTAATGCAGTCATTTGGTACTTGTGTAGTGAAGGTACCTTTTGTAAATATTACGTGAATGGAGAAAGTTAATGTCTCATGACCTTGCTGTAGTTTTTTGATCAGCCGTTTCTACTTCGCGACCAGCGTTCTAGGGTTTCTCGATAAAAGTTGATCGACTGCTTCGCAATGACTTCAGGTGAAAACTGTTCAGCGCAACTTTCACCAGCCTGCTGACCAAGTTGAGCAGCAAGGTCTGGGTTCCGTAGCAACCGGATAACTTTAGCAGCAAGATCCTTCGCATTGCCCGTTTGAAACAGTAGCCCAGAAACGCCATCAGCAACGATTTCAGGAATCCCCCCAGCACAAGCCCCCACAATGGGACAGCCCAGACTCAAAGCTTCAAGTGCAGTATAGGGGAAGTTATCGTAACGTGATGCCACGATAGTTACTTGAGCCCGTTGACGCAATTCGCGCAACGTTAGAGGAGGCTGTTGACCTAAATACTTAATCTGTCCTGTTTCTAATGCTTCTGGTATGCGCTCACGCACGTATTCTTCAAGATGCCAAAGACGACCCTCATCATCAACACAGCCACGATCGGGTCCTGCAAAAAGTAGTCGAGTCTCTGGGCGTTCTCGTAAGACTTGGGCAAACGCATCAATGACAAGATCGCCCCCTTTATGACGGTCAAAGCGACCAATAAACGCAATCGTATTCGGCTCGCAACTGTCCGATCGCCAGCGTTGCTCTTTAGGAGTGGCTGCGATCGGGCAGGGGATAACGACCGCCTGCTCCAAGGGAAGGTTGTAGTATTGGCGAGTTTGTTCCAGCACATCACGTGAGGGTGCAGTAACTGCAAAGGCCTTAGCGATCGCCTGCCCTTCGTCTTGCACCCGTTGCAGAAAACCTTGATCTTGTTGGACACCCGTCGCCTTGCCATTGAGAAACCAGGGACCGTGAAGGCGTACAACTACTGGTATCAAGAGGCGATCGCCCAAAAAACCAACTGAGCCAAAGCTTTCTTCCATTTCAAATAGATCCAATCGATCTGTAGCCATTATGGCGTTAAGACTCTCTTGGGTCGCACGAGCAAAGGTCGTCTTAAAGGGCATACCCGGTCGAAACCGTCTAGCAACGGCATCAAACAAACGACCAATAAACCCTTTTTGGGGACGGTGAGGCAGTTGAAAAACATTCTGGCTGCTGTGTCCTAAAGCTGCTGAATCATCCATAGCAGGTGTCACAACATAAGCCTGATGACCCAGCCCTTGCATTCCTTCAAGCATTGACGCTACATAAGTAACAATCCCATTAGAAGACGCTTCAGGGGGCCAGCCAGGAGAAAAGTAAGCAACAGAGAGAGGCGCACCATGCTGCCCTAAGGAGGAAGGATCGGTATGGGGTTTGCTGTTAACCGCGTGTTCTTGCATATAACTCTCAGACGATGAATGGAAACTTTGAGAAGCAATCTAATCTATAGCCTCATAGCTTGTTCGTGAGATGCAGAAAGTAGAGCATCAAAAGGTGTCCCAAAACCTGTACTTACACGAATTGCAATGACTAAACTCAGAACAGCTAAAAATAAAGCTGTCATCAGTAGGTCTTGACGAAGCGCCAGTAATTTTTCGTGCCAGAGACCGTACATTACTACAAACCAAATGGGAATATTGCTGACTGCTACTGCCAGCACTGCTCCCACTTCATGCAACGGGGAGTTATAGCCCAATGGAATCCCGATGGCATAGCATAGAAAACTTAAGAATGAACCGAATGTCCAATAGTTTGGTTTCCCCAATGCCCACAATCCCTGATCAATTGTTTGGATGAGAATCAAAGGCCACATTCCTATAGCCAACATAGGGAACATCCAGGTTGCTGCGAGATAGCGATCGTCATAGAGAAGTCGTATAACTAAATCTCCTAGCCCAACAATCGAGGCGGTAGCGATTGCCGACAGAATTAACATTGGTTGGCGATGCTGGATAATTTTGGCACGAAATTCAGATCGAGGCAGATCGACTAGCTTTGAATATGCAGGGTAGATAACCTTAGTGGCGACTGCAAAAACAACCTGGCGTGGAACGTCTGACAGCGTAAGTGCGATGGTGTAAACACCCAGGAGTTGAAAGGAAACAAGCTTTCCAAGAATCAACCGATCAGTCGATGAGGATAAGAAATATATAGCAGTAGAGAGAAAAATCCATTTGCCAAACGAAATAAGTTCTTTGATTGCGCCACGATCCCAGGAAAGATGGTTGCGCTTGCCGTCGTTTAGCCGATGGCTCTGCACTAATCGAAAGACTGACGAAGCCAGCCCACCTGCTATCAATGCCAAAATGGATGGGTGAAGCCATGCCCATAAGAGTGTGACGGTAAGACTTACGAGCTGCCCAGACAGTTCAAATAAAGATAGAGATTTTAAGGATAAATGGCGGTTTAGTGTCGATAGAGATGTTGAGTTAAAGCCTCCAATTAATGTGTCGATCCCCACTAGAGGAAGCAGCCATAGTAGCGTGGGTTCGTTGTAATATTGGGCGGCTGGATACGCAATGCCAATACAACATAGCCATAGAAAGGCTCCTCGAATAATTTGTAAGGTCCAAGCGGTATTGAGGAAAACAGGATCATCTCCACGTTTACTCTGCACGATGCTAGCGCCAAGACCCAAGTCGGAAAACAGGTGCAACCCGGTTAGGAAAGTGCCCACTAGTGCCATTAAGCCAAACAGTTCAGGGAAGAGCAATCGCGTCAGGATGAGATTGCTGCCGAAACGTAGAATTTGGCTGGCTCCAAAGCCTGCGATCGTCCACACAGTTGCACGAATAGCAGTTTTTTTCAGTGAAGGTATTACTTTGTGAGAAGGAACAGGGTTAGTCATGAAGCACTTTTCTAATCCAGACTAATATGTTTTTGAGGCTGAAATTTCGTAGTCCTATTCACGCTAAGAAGGGTACTGCCAGAGACTAGTTCCTCTTCAGAAGCTGGTTCGCTGTGTAGCGCAGACTGAAACAGCGTTTTTAGTTTACCCACTTCGATCGCAACATGATGCTGTTCAGCAACTCGTTTAGCCCCAGCGCTGCCCCATTGCTCTAAAGTTGCTGGCGAAGCCTCCATTGCTGATTGGATAGCTGTCATCAGTGCCTCGACTGAACCAGGCGGCACCAGCCAACCGCAAACCCCTGGCTCTACAAGTTCGGGAATGCCAGCGACATAGGTGCTAATGACAGGACGACCCAGAGCGAGTGCTTCCATAATCACGACTGGCAACCCTTCCGCAAAGCTAGGTAGCACCAGCACACGCGCATTTAGAATCGCCTGACGAACCTGGGCACTATCAGCCCAGCCTGTAATTTCAACGTAATCATGAAGTCCTAGCCGAGCGATCGTCGCTTCTAACTCGCCCCGTAAGGGACCATCTCCAACCAGTACCAATTTGAAAGCCAATCCTTGCTGCATAAGCTGACCAACGGCTTCGAGTAATAGCAGTTGACCTTTTTCAGCACAAAGGCGACCCACACAGACCAGATTTGGGTCTGACGGTATAGAGGCTGGTGGCGAAGTGAAAAACGCTGAATCCACACCGCAGTGAACAATATGAACTTTAGACCACTGTGCTACTGGGCACCAGCGGTAGAGTTGGCTTTTGCCAAAGTTACTGATCGCGACAACAAAAGCCGCTCGTTCCACTTTTTGCGGCAGAGCGATCGCCGTCACCTTATCAAACTCTTCGGGACCATGCACTGTGAAACTGTAGGGTGGGCCTCCAAGCACACGGCATAGCAGCGCCACTGTAGTTGAATTGGTACCAAAATGAGCATGGACATGGCTTACCTCCGCTTCACGAAACCACCGCAACAAAAGGCACGCTTCAACCAAATAGACTAGATGCCGTAGCGTGCCCCGCTCTGAGTGCCAACCTAGCTTAATCGCTAACTTTATAGTTGACAAAAGTCGGACTGGTCTTGTCAGAAACGCTTGAAGCAAGCCTGAGAGCAGCACTATCACTCCAGCCTCTAAAACCACTTGGGTCTTCTTCAACTCTGCTTGATCCGCTGCATCGACTAACTCAGTACTGCAAGACCGAATCGAAAAGCGAACAACCTCCAATCCGCAAGCCTCTAAACCCAGGATCTCGCGTCGGATAAAGCTATGACTGACTTTGGGATACTGATTGACTAAGTAAGCAATTTTCAAATCATTTTGGCTCAAGTAGGTCACCGCATTCGTCCTGCCTACTAATAATATGTATGGAACCAGGAGAAAGACGATGGTCTTCTCACTCAAACTTTATTTCTTCTTTGATCTGAGTATCTTTATTGAGGCTGGTTATGAATCTTATATAAAGTAATGGGAAAGCTATAGAGAAAGTACAGACGGGCTTCCATAATGGTCTGTACCTGGTATGTGTTGTCTGTCGGCATAATTTGAACTATCGTGATCCCAGGCAATCTACTTATGAATGACTGGTTAAAAAGCTTGGCATTGATCGAATGGTAGCAAGATACGGGGCTTGTAGGAAGGCGTGAGCCGTTCGATGTGGCACCAAGAGTTACTTGTGCAAGCAGTATCACCGAAATTTCTAGCATTACCTGAATCTTGAGAGCCGCTCCCTACGACACAC
>JBGTJW010000555.1:0-5422 GCA_041744955.1 Stenomitos sp.
GTTGAAAACCTGACGCGCATCCTGAAGTTTTTTGATGGCAGTGGGATAATTCTGAGCCGAAACGGCTTTGTCGGCATCAGCCAGCAGGCGCTTCCCACCCTGCTGACTGAGCAGACCCGCATCTTGATCGGTCGGACGCAAAATGCTTGGGTCGTTAGGGTCGATAGGCTGCGCCCGATCGGGACTCGCTGGTAAAGCTTGAGCGAAACCGCTGGCAGGCTTTAGCAACACGGCAGCAGCCAAAAGAGAAAGAGAGATTACTCCCGCAGTGCGGAAAAAGCGAGTCGTTCCAAAGGATTCCATGAGGCAGCTCTAAATCTAATTGCAGAAACAGAAGAAACACAACTCTATCAAAACTGTGAGTATATTACCATTGCAGGATGACTCTGCGCCTAAGTGGTCTTTGATAAGTCATCCGTACGGCTTTGTCTGTGTTAAATAAAGCAGGGATGGCAGTGTCGGCTGTAGTGCAGCGTTGCTATGCCCTCTTGCTCATATCCTCTTGCCGCTTTTCAATGAGGTGTCTTCATGTCTGACCAAACGCCAGTCAATTCGCCAGGAAATCAGGGTGGAGGGATGCCCGAGTCAAGCTTTAGCCAGGTGTTGCAGCGTGGTGGCGAAGAACTGTTGCTAGAAAAAGTGAACGATCGCTTTACGGTGAATGCAGTCAACAAAGATGCGATCGCGGGTCTCATCGAGCCGTTGCCTGCTGATGTTAGCTCCGAGCGTGCCCCTGCCAAACTGACAGAGATTCGGGTTGATCCGGCTCAACGCGATGCGGTGATGCAGCAGATGCGTGATGCCGATGTCGTGAACTATGCCAGCCATGTCTATCAGTTGAAAGATGATCCAGGCTCGCGGCTTTATTTGACTAATCAGATCACGATTCAGTTTGCTGCCTCCGTCACGGCAGAGGCGATCGCGCAAATTACCACCGCGATCGGGTTGCAGCAGGTGAGACCGATCGTGGGTGTGCCAAATACTTTTTTGTTTGAAACGTCGGCTAACGCGCAGGAAAACCCACTAAAAATCGCCAATCGCTTGATGCAGCGATCGGAGGTGCTGACGGCAGAACCCAATATTGTCGTGCGAACGCAAGCCCTCTATCGTCCCCGTGACCCCATCTATGCCAAACAGTGGCATCTCAACCACAATGGCGGCGCTGAGCTGGCACCCAATTCTCACGTTTCGGCTGAACAAGCCTGGGATTTGACGCGGGGCATTCGATCGGTGACGATCGCCATCATGGACGATGCGATCGACGTATCGCATCCAGACTTTCAGGGCATTGGCAAAATCGTAGCTCCCCGCAACTTTAAGGAAAATAACTTTTTGCCGCTGCCCGGTGATCCGGACGATAACCACGGTACTGCTTGTGCGGGTGTTGCCACGGCTGAAGAAAATGGAGTCGGCTCCGTTGGTGTTGCGCCTGGCTGCGCGCTCATGCCCATTCGCACGACTGGCTTTTTGGATGATCAGACGATCGAAGAGATGTTTGGCTGGGCAGTGACTAGAGGCGCGTCGGTCATCTCCTGTAGCTGGGGTCCGGCATCCGTCTACTTTCCGCTCTCATTGCGGCAACGCGCTGCCCTGACTCAGGCGGCTACGACTGGACGCAACGGCAAAGGCTGTGTGATTGTCTTTGCAGCAGGGAACGCTAACCGTCCAACCAATGGCAGTGTGAATGAAAGCGGCTGGCCCAATAATGCGCTGAGTGGTTCTACATCCTGGCTAGGCGGCTTTACCGTGCATCCAGATGTGATCACGGTTGCTGCTTCGACGAGCCTCAACCGGAAAGCGGCGTATAGCAACTGGGGTGCAGAAGTGTCGGTCTGTGCGCCCAGCAACAATGCTCCCCCCGGCGTAGGGCTGCAAGAAACGGGTTACGTCTTCACACCACCGCAGATCAGAGGGGCGTTGCCTGGATTGGGCATTGTCACGACCGATCGCGTCGGCGCAGCGGGTTATTCTGCCAACGAGACTGCGATCGACTTTGGTGGCACCTCCAGCGCTTGCCCCCTGGTAGCAGGAGTGGCGGCGCTAGTGCTGTCAGCCAACCCCGATTTAACAGCCGCAGAGGTCAGGCAATTACTGCAACAAACAGCAGACAAAATTGTAGATCCCAACCCCGACCCTCAGTTTGGCTTTCGCAAGGGCACCTACGAGGCAAGCGGACGCTGCGACTGGTTTGGGTATGGCAAAGTGAATGCTGCCAAAGCGGTACAGGCAGCCGTGCAGCGGCAGGCAGCAGCAGCGATCGCGCCCTCTCGCCAGATCCAGCAGCAAAATACTACCAGTGTCGCTATTCCCGATAACAACCCCCAGGGCATTACCAGCACTATTCAGATTGCAGAGACTGGCACCGTGCGATCGATGCAAATCAGTGTGGCGATCGACCATAGCTTTCTAGGCGATCTACAAATTAGCCTGATCTCGCCCGCCAATCAAACCGTTTTACTGCAAAGCCGCAACCTCGGGCGCAGCACTCGCCTCCAAAGCACCTACACCCTGCAAACCACGACGCTACTGAGACGGTTTCTTAACCAACCCGCTCAAGGGCGCTGGCAACTGCGCGTGGTCGATGCGGCAGAAAGTGACACAGGCACGCTGAATAGTTGGACGTTGACGTTGGGAGTGTGAGGGGTCTTGCCTGCTTAAACTCCTACTCTCTACTCACTCCACCAAACGGTTATCCATCGCAAAGCGGACAAGCTCGGCACGATTGCTGGTGTCCGTCTTGCGGAGTAAGCTGCTGACGTATTTTTCGACGGTGCGCGGACTCAAGTGCAAATGTTCACCAATTTGCATATTTGAGTGCCCATCTGACAAGATTTTCAGCACGTCATGTTCGCGCTGCGTCAGGTTCAGTGCCGCCACAGCGATCGAGAGTGCTGCCGCCCGTGTTGCCTCTTCTCGATCGGTATATGACTGGAGCGACGAAAAGCGTGCTTCGCTTAAGGCTTCAACCTCACGGCTTTGAGCGGCATCGCCTCTAGTAAAGCGCCAATCTCGCTCAATCATTTGCAGCCGCTCTAGCAGGTTTCGCACCACTGCACCTAACTCTTGCAGTTCAAAGGGTTTGGAGAGGTAGACATCGCAGCCTGCCTGATAGCCGCGAATGCGCTCCTGCGTGTCATTACGTGCCGTTAGAAACACTACGGGCAAAAGCCGCGAAGTCGGACGCTGGCGGATACGGCTGACTAACTCGTAGCCATCCATCTGCGGCATCGTGATATCGGTGACAACGAGATGCGGCTGGTATTCCTCAACCAGCGTGAGCGCTTCCTGACCATTCTCGGCAGAAACAACTAGATAACCGATCGTTTGCAGGTAATCGCCGATCGATAGCCGCGTCCCCAAGTCATCATCCGCAACCAGGATTGTGAGAGGCATACAAGAGCTACTGTTAGCGTGTCTAAACCTTGATTACATTTTTTAGAAAAGCGCTATAAAACTAAAATATATCGGTTTTAGCTTTATCTGTGGGGCGTAAAGGAGCGATCGCGGACAAGAATTTTACAATCACCTGTCTGCGATCGCTCGTTCCGTTATGGTTAGAGCCGCTTCAGCTTAACCTTGCCTTCAAGTTCGACAGCTCGCCTGGGTTGCCTTCCAGTACAACACCCCGTTGATTAGCAGCCAGGTGGCGCACAATCTTGTAGATCGTCTCAATTTGGTCAGTCGCACCCAGGACGGTCGCTAAGGCAGGTAATGACATTGGCGCACCTTCCTGCTGTAGCGCTTCTACAACTTCCATTTGTAGTTCGAGGATCGTTGCGGCTGCCTTCTTACCCGCCTCGACCCCGGGTTGGTGGTATGCGTTGACGTTGACGAGAAAGCCGTACAAGCCGACCGCTCTTTCGTACAGTGCAATTAAGGCACCGATCGATCGAGGGGTCACGTCAGGAAGCGTAACCGTGATGGAATCACGCTGATTTTCGTAGAGCGCCTGCCGCGTGCCTTGAAGCAGCCCAGAGAGATAGTCTCCGGCAGTCGCACCCGGTTCCACTTCTACAGAGGGTTTCTCGCGGTCTTTCAGCACTTCGATAAAGGTCAGAAAGAAGTTCGGTACGCCTTCCCGTAACTGCTGCACATAGGCGTGCTGGTCGGTCGAACCTTTATTACCGTAAACGGCGATCCCCTGATACACCGTCTTGCCATCCAGATCTTTTTCTTTGCCGAGTGACTCCATGACGAGTTGTTGGAGGTAGCGGCTAAACAGCAGCAGACTGTCCTTATACGGCAGCACCACCATATCTTTTTCGCCCTTGCCGTTGCCTGCAAAGAACCAGGCGATCGCCAGCAAGGCTGCCGGATTTGCTTTGAGATCGGGCACACGAGTAGCAGCATCCATCTCTTTTGCGCCTGCCAGCAGACTGCGAATGTCGATGCCTTGCAGTGCTGCGTCCAGCAAGCCGACGGCAGATAGCTCTGAGGTGCGCCCCCCCACCCAGTCAAACATGGGGAAGGTGGCGAGCCAGCCTTCCGATCGCGCCAGGTCATCCATGCGGCTACCAGGCATCGTAATCGCAACGGCTTGTCTGGCAAAATCCAAGCCCTTGTGAGCAAAGGCTTGCTTCGCTTCGACCATGCCGTTACGAGTTTCGGGAGTGCCACCTGATTTGGTAATGACAATGACAAGCGTACTGTTCAGACGATCGCCCAGCCGCGCAAACACGCGATCAAAGCCATCTGGATCGGTGTTGTCGAAAAAGTGAATTGCCAGTGGCGGCGCTTCGGGTGCTAGTGCAGCAGCAACAAATTCGGGTCCCAGTGCCGACCCACCAATGCCGATCGAGAGAATATCGGTAAATTTAGCCGCCTGGGGTGGACGAATCTCACCAGCGTGAACTTTGTTGACAAAGGCTTCCAGTTGGTCAAGCGCTTCGGTAATTTCTTGCTTGAGTGCTGGTGTAGGAGCCAGATCAGGGTCGCGTAGCCAGTAATGACCGACCATGCGATTTTCATCAGGGTTGGCGATCGCGCCACCTTCTAACGCCGCCATATCCTTAAACGCCTGCTCGCATTTTGGCTGCATCGTCGCCACAAATGCATCGTCAAACCGCATCCGGCTGATATCTAAATACAGTCCTAAACCTTCGTGATAGTAGAGCCAGTCTTGGTAGCGTTGCCAGAGTGCAGCAGCATCCATAGCGGGGTTCACGCCTCTTAACGTTCATCACTGTTCAGTGTATCGGGGTGTGGGGCTAGGAACGTTAGGTTTTGGAAAGAAATAACAAAGGAGGTGAGGAGTAAGGGGTGAGAAGTGAGGGGAAAGAAAGTTTTGAGTTTTGAGTTTTGAGTTGAGCAATCAGCGGTCAGCAATCAGCGTTCAGCAGTCAGCAGTTAGCCTTTAAGCCTTCTCCTGCCTTTTGCCTTTTGCCTTTTGCCTTTTGCCTTCTCCTTCTGCCTCAAAGCTCCG
>JBGTJW010000556.1:0-2974 GCA_041744955.1 Stenomitos sp.
GGCATTGACATTACCTCAGAAGCTTCGGTGGCAGCTTTATGCACTCGTTTAGGTGGAACTGCGATCGATGGGTTGATTAACAACGCTGGCATTGCCAAGCGCGTAACGTTGGAAGACCTGGATTTTGACAGCATTCGAGAACAGTTTGAAGTGAATGCGCTGGGTCCGTTACGGGTGACGCAGGCACTCTTGCCCAACCTCAATGTAGGCTCCAAACTGGTGCTGATGACGAGCCGCATGGGGTCGATCGCAGACAATACTTCTGGTAGCTCCTACGGCTACCGCATGTCGAAGGTGGCGTTGTCGATGGCAGGCAAGTCTCTAGCGCACGACCTAAAACCGCGTGGGATTGCTGTGGCGATACTGCATCCTGGTTTGGTGCAAACGCAGATGACGAACTTTACGGCAGGGGGCATTACGCCAGAAGCATCTGTGAAGGGGTTGTTGCAACGCATTGACGAGTTGACGCTAGAGAACACAGGCACCTTTTGGCACGCCAATGGTGAGGTGTTGCCGTGGTAAGACGATTATGAAGAAGGATCGGATGGGTTAATTTGCTGCTCGTATTGCGCGATCGCGTCCTCGATCACCTGGGTATCAACATCAGCGAGATCGGACTTGGAGTAGATCGTTGCAAGAATGATTCTGTCAACAGTTTTGATGTAGTAAATGACACGATAGCCACCACTTTTGCCTTTCTGGATATTGCTGTTTTTGAGACGGACTTTGAACACGGTGTAGTTTACTCCCGCGATGCGATCGCCCGGAAGCTCACCCGCTTAAAGTTGCTCGATCAGGGGTTGAAGATCTGAGCGAACCCGGCGGTAGCGTTTAGCGAGGTCGCGGAGGTCGCGTTTGAGACGAGGGGTGAAATCAATTTGGATAGCGGATGGATCAGTCGGCATCAATGCCATCCCACAATTGAGCCAAAGGAATGGTTTGTCCGGTGAAAGCCTCGTGTAAGCCCTGACGGATACCTTCAAGAATGACCTCGTTGGGAGTATCGTCCGGGTCGATTTCGTCTTCTTCAGCGATGAGGACGATGACCCGAACACGCCGAGACCTGGTTAAGTCAAGGGGGGTATCTAGGGTAAGTTGACCGAGATCATTAATGGTGGCGGTGGTTTCGATCGCTTTCATAGGGTGTTGATCCATTGGAGATGTTGCCCGATCGCACGTCTCTTTTGCTCTTGCTTCAAGCTTCATTCTCGCGCAGGAGATGAGAGCAGGAAACGATCGACTGCAACAAATTTGAATTGTCATGCAGGGCGATCGCAAAACGTCCGAATTTGGTCTAGCGGTAAGTAGAGGCGTTGCACGTTCATCCCGTTCATTGCTGTATTAAGGTTGGCTCTATGAACTGTGTGCCGCTTTGATATATTGACACAGCCATCGCTGATACACTTCTGATAGCTCCTAGAGTTACCGTATAGTGGCATGATCGATGACTGGTAAATCATTGGCGTGGCTAGCCTCTATCCCGGTTTAGTGCAAACGCAGATGACGAACTTTACATGAGGCATTATGCCAGAAACATCTGTAAAAGGGTTGTTGCGATGGACTGATGCATTAGGGCTGGAGAATACGGGAATATTCTGGCATGCCAACGGAGAAGTGTTGCCTTGCCAGACTTACAGCCCCTACCAGTGAGCGCCAATGCTTAACCTGGTACATTGCGCTGGAAGATTGATGGTAGTATTCATTTCGCGACTGAATTCGCCTGATTCATGAGTCACTTTGACAGGAATTCTTCATAACCTTCACTTTCAGTTACTATCGAAGTAGCTAAAACCTGACATAAAAATGCTGCAGGTATGCAACATGTCTAATCGGCTTAAGTTTTTTAGAGAACAGATGGCTGCTTTTGAGGGAGCAGTCAATCCTCAACGAGCAATTGAAAGTGGTTACTATGTACCTGAGCCTCGAAAGTCGGTTTCAGAGTTAATTTCACGTCGAATAGAACTTCGCCCGTCTTCGACGCATCTATTGCTAGGTGGTATTGGCTCTGGTAAGACAACTCAGCTTCTAGTGACCCGCGATCGTATCAATAAGATAGAGGACATCTATGCCCTTTATGTGGATGTCAGTTTGTATACAGATATTTCTGAAATCTCTACTGGGGTCCTTACTGCTGTTGCTGGAATAGTGCTTTCTGAGCTACTAGAGAATAGCAAAAATGAGCTTGTAAACAAAAGCGTTTCACTGATTGAAAAGCTTGCATATGGTCATGAAACACAAAAGATTGTTGATCCTCTTGGAGGAATATCAGCAGTCATGCAGACTCGCGTAGTCGTGGAACAGCACAGAGGTATTCTAACGACTCAATCTAATAGCCAGAACAGAGAATTAGTCAAAGCAGTTAGCCAACTCAATCAGGCTGCTTCATCTCAATATGGAAAACTCGTTTTTCTGTTGGATGGTTTAGATCGCCTTGATGATACACAAGCTCTCTCGGAACTCGTTGCTACCGATGCACAAGACTTATCATCTATAGGTATTGGACTTGTTTTAGTTGCTCCTTTACGTGCTTTATATGATGATTGTCGAGACGCCCTTGAACAGGCAGTAAATTATTTTGATTATCAATCTTGCTTCAATATCGAAGATGATCCAGAAGCTCATGTTTTTTTTGAAAAAATCCTAGAAAATCGGGCTTCTGAAGGATTTATAGAAAAGCTCGCGATGCAGAATATTATTCACTATTCTGGCGGAGTCTTACGCGATTTAATCAACCTGACACAAGCCTCCATTGAGGAAGCATACCTGTCTGATAGTGATAACTTGCAGCAAGTCCACGTTGAAACTGCGGTTGCTTCATTTGGTCGAGCGAAAGTTCTAGGGACTGTTTTAAAACTATAACCACATCATGATAGAGGCTAGAGTCAGCATGGCGAGGTAGTTTTCAGCCTTTTTCTCATAACGGGTGGCAACCCGGCGGAATTGTTTTAAGCGATTGAAACAGCGCTCAACCCAG
>JBGTJW010000557.1:0-23506 GCA_041744955.1 Stenomitos sp.
TAGCTTAGTAGAGTCATTATTAGCTTAGTAGAGTCATTATTAGCTTAGTAGAGTCATTATTAGCTTAGTAGAGTCATTATTAGCTTAGTAGAGTCATTATTAGCTTAGTAGAGTCATTAGTGCGATCGTCTTGCTACACCACACTCATGCTTTTGTAATCGCAGTTTTAGATCTCGCGGCTATGTCTGTTTGTGTGATGTCATCCCCTTGTTAATGTTCATGATCACTCCCTGTTGAGTAATTGATATGTCCCAGCCGTCGGACTCGGAAGCAGGATTTTTCTTGCAGCAAGGGTTACAGCTCAATCAAGCCGGGGCTTTTGAAGATGCTTTGCTCAACTTTGATCGGGTTTTGCAACTGCATCCTGACTGGCATCATATCTGGCATACCCGTGGGGTGGCGCTGTCTGAGTTAGGGCGCTACGAAGAAGCCGTTGCAAGTTTTAACCAGGCGCTTGACCTAAAACCGAACTATCCAGAAGCCTTAAATAGTCGTGGCATGGCACTTTACAATCTGCGTAGCTACGAAGAGGCGATCGCCAGCTATGACAAAGCGATCAAACTGAAACCAGATTTTCACCAGGCATGGCACAATCGCGGCAATGCGCTTGACAAATCCGGTTGTTACGAGGCGGCACTCAAGAGCTACGAAAAGACCCTGGAGTTTGAACCAGACTACGCTAAATCCTGGTACAACCGGGGGATTATGTCTTACAAGCTGGGGCATTATCAAGCTGCGATCGAGAGCTATGACCAGGCAATTAAACACAGACCGCACTATTCCCATGCCTGGTATAACCGCGCCAACACGCTCAATCAGCTTGGTCACTACCACGAAGCACTTGCTAGCTACGATCGCGTTTTGACGATCAAGCCCGAATGGTACGGAGTCTGGTATAACCGGGGCAACGTGCTGCATAAGCTAAGGCGGCATGAAGAAGCCATCCATAGCTACAACAAAGCGCTGGCAATCAATACCACTCTCTACGAAGCGTGGTACAACCAGGGAAACGCCTTTGATGCGCTGGGGCGCTATGGTGAAGCGATTGCTAGCTATCGCAAAGCGCTAGACCTAAAGCCAAGTCTGCGTGAAGCCTGGTACAACTGGGGCAGCGCGTTATACAAATCTGGTAGCTATCGCGAAGCAGTTGTCAGCTACGACCGGGCGATCGAACTAAACCCTAGTTTTGCCAAAGCCTGGTTTAGCCGTGGTTCTGCCTTTCGCAAGTTAGGGCTTTATGCTGAAGCAATCGCCAGTTACGACAAAGCGGTGCAGTTTCAACCAGATATGGCTGAAGCCTGGTACTGTCGTGGCATTGCTCTAGGTCACATGGGGCACAATGAAGCAGCGATCGCAAGCTACGATCGCGCACTCAGCATCAATCCTGGTTTCTACTCTGCCTGGTACAGCCGAGGCGCAGCCTTGGGTCATTTAGGTGACTATGAAGCTGCTGTCGCCAGCTATGACAAAGCACTGGAAATTAAGCCCCACTTTCCCGATGCTCAAAGCCGTCGCGCACTGGCGATCGACAACAATCAGTCACTTAAAGCCTTGCCTCGCTCAAACGCTAGAGAAGGCAGAATCGCTGAAGAGCGCACAGGCGAAGAATCTCCCTTTGATGATCATCCTCCAGTCACAGAAGCATCCTTCCAAACGCTGCCACGGATCACATAGTTAGACAGTTGGTTGTGGCTATGGATATGCCCATAAAGCTGTCGTGAGACACTCGTGATGCCAAAATTTGATGATCAATTAGAAACGATCTATGCCAGCGATCGCGACGCATGGCGGCAATGGCTGGAAAGGAACCATCGCACCGCGATCGGCATCTGGTTAATTTACTACAAGGTCAAATCTGGTCAGCCCAGCGTGCAATACAGCGAAGCAGTCAAAGAAGCCTTATGTTTTGGTTGGATTGACAGTAAAGTTAAATCGTTGGATGCAGACCGCTACAAGCAGATCTTTACACCACGAAAAGCAAAAAGCGTCTGGTCAAAGTTAAATAAGCAATATATTGCAGAACTGCTTGAACAAGGGCTGATAACCGAAGCAGGACTAAAGACAATTGAAGCAGCCAAACAAGATGGCTCATGGCAAACGCTGGATGCGATCGAAGCGTTGATCATTCCCATAGATTTGCAGCACGCCCTAACCGCAAACGAAGCCGCAAGCAGCAACTTTGAGGCATTTAACAACTCATCGAAAAAGAATATTTTGACCTGGATTAATAGTGCGAAACGTTTAGAAACCAGGCAGAGAAGGATTGAGCAAACGATCAGTTCAGCGTTACAGAATAAAAGTCCATTGGAGCGATCGCAGTAAATAGCCGTGTATACAAGTAGCCGTGCCTCTTAATAGCTTCTATCGCAACGTGACAGCGAACAGACAGTGCTAGCAGGATGCATAGGGTCACTTCTCACGTCTGGATGCTTATTTATCCCTGCGCCCTAAAGCGATCGTCGTATGCAGCGGTTTGCCTTCATCACCACCAAAGGTGACGTTATGAAGCCATCAGCGATCGGCGATCACACGCTTAAAACGCACTATGGCAATCAGTCCGAGATTGTCTGCGGGTAGTCATTCTGTAAGCACGTCACTAATGTTTATCTCTTGTGAAGCGTAAGTAGCTGATATTTCACACGTTGTAGGTATAAATTCACGGAAACTTAGACGAGCATGAGAGAATTTGCCCGTTATTTGGCAACTCTAGGAACAGGAGTTCTTGGGGTTAGGGGTTTATGGATCATGATCTGAACTCTGCTGCCTGGTATAGCCACGGCAATATTCTCTACAGTTTGGGTCACTACGAAGGCGCGATCGCAGGCTATGACAAGGTTTTAGCCACTCAGTCTGACCTTTATGAGGTGTGGACAAACCGTGGCTATGCGCTTGAAAACCTGAGCCGTTACAAAGAAGCGCTGGCTAGCTTTGAGCAGGCGTTGAACATTCACCCTGAGTTTGTGCTGGCATGGCATGGGAAGGGCATTGCTTTAGCAAAATTAGGGAACTACGAAGAGGCTCTCACTAGCTTCAACAAAACACTCAAGTTGGCTCCCACTGACCTTAAAGCTCGTTACAACCAGGGTAATGCTTTAGCGCGCCTGCACCGCTATCAAGAAGCGCTGGCTAGCTTCGATCGGGTTTTAGAGTCCAACCCCGACGATTACAAAGCCTGGTATAGCCGCAGCAAAGTTCTGACCAGCCTGGACAAGCCGCATCTAGCACTTGCCAGTCTCGACAAAACGCTTGCCATCAACCCCTTTTGCTACTACGCCTGGAATTACCGAGGCACTGTACTGACTCAAATAGGGCACTATGCTGAGGCGATCGCCAGTTTCGATCAATCGTTGCAATGCAAACCGAACAACCCCGATGCCTGGTATAGCAAAGCCCGTTGCTATGCGCTGGAGGGCAACACTCAACTTGCCATAAGCTACCTCCAGCGGGCAATCAAGCTTAATCCTTCTCTTTATCGTGCCCTTGCAAGAGGAGATATCCACTTTCAACCGCTTCGGCAAACGCAGCAGCTTCAAACGCTGCTAAAACGATAAAAGCTAGCGGTATAACGATGCCAGATAAAGGGCAAGGCAAGGCAAGCCCTGAATTGTTACAGGTTGAGAACTAGAAGTAAGTGTCAAAGCTAAGGGCAGTAAGAGCAATTCACTGGTGCGTTAGGGCAGCGGCAGTAAAACCTCAAAGGTGGTGCCACTAGCCAGTTGAGACTGCACGTTTAGTTGCCCACCATGTTTTTCAGTCACAATTTGGTAACTGATCGCCAAGCCAAGTCCTGTACCTTTACCGATCGGCTTGGTGGTAAAGAAAAGATCAAAAATTCGTGCTTGCAACTCCGGTGGAATGCCGGGACCATTATCTGTGATATGAACGGCGACCCACCGCGAATAATTATTAGCGTCACCCTGGTGTAAACGTGTGGTTGCAATCTCAATACACGGTTCCCAATCAGCAGGAAGGGACGCATCAGCAACCTCTAAAAGGGCATCGATCGCATTACTGATCAGGTTCATGAATACCTGACCAAGTTGTCCTTCGTAGCCACTTATTAAGGGGATTTCTCCATAATGCTTCACGACTTTAATCACATTCTTTAAACGACCGTTGAGAATGATCAAAGTATTATCAAGCGAATTATGAAGATCAACTGGGCGTTTTTTCGCTTCATCAACGTGAGAGAAATTACGTAGCGCACCAACAATTTTTTGCAGCCGTTCTGCTCCCATTTTTATGCTTGCTATTACCTGGGGCATATCCGTTGAGAGGAAATCAAACTCAATGTCCTTTTTAATGGACTCGATCGCTGGTAGCGATCGCTCATCGTCTGATTCATACGCAGCTAGCAGTTGAAACAAATCATCGCTATACGTAGACAGATAGTTAACATTTCCCAGAATGAAGTTAACCGGATTGAGGATTTCATGCGCGACACCTGCCACCATTTCCCCCAAGCTAGTCATTTTCTCAGTTTGAATGAGTTTTGCCTGGGTTTGTTCACCAAGAAGGCGAGTGGTTAATTCATGAATCTGAGAACTGGCGATGAGCAGATGATGCATATCTAGAAGCTGATAAGTACATTCATCTAGCTGAACCACGATCGGTTCATACAGTTGATCAGACGATCGTTGGAGTAACTGTTGCGTCGCTTTAACAATAGTTGTGTCAACAGGCAGCAGCAGAACATGAGCGTGAGCAAATTGATGCAGCACCCGCAACGAGCGACGGATAAAAATTTCGCGACCGTAAGGACGGCTGATCAGCTCTAGAAAACAACGGCGAGAAATCATGCCATAGAGCTGTCCCGCTTCGAGCAAGACCACTCCAGGCAAGAGCGGACTATCGTCAAAGAGCTTGACCAAAGCCTCACCCAAATGGTGTGTTTCAATTTGGCAATGATAGAGATATAAAGCTTGTAAGGTTGACTCTAGCGATAGCGTACATGCAAGCGGTACTGAGGAAACTTCTGAAATGCTCGTAGTTACCATAGCAATTAAAAAAGGGTGGATTGAAATGCATCAGTACACAAAATTGTGACCCTTAAGACAACTGTATTTTTCGTTTTGAAAAACAGATTGTCCACAACCCCGGCTTAACCCTACATTAACTTCAAGCCGGGCAGCTACCTTATTCAACCCACAAGAATCGAAAAAGTGAACCTAGTTTGAGCGAATACGAAAGAAACAATGAAAATTGAAGAAACAATGAAAATTAAGGAAGGTTTATTCGCTTTACTGCCTGCTCGTGTTCTTCCAGGCTTGAATTTCTTGCTGAGCTTCAGCGTAAAGGCTAGAGCGGGAAGGAATTTTTTGGGCAACCGCGATCGCGCCTGGTACGTCATAGACTGCCTGACTTCTTGCTACCTGCAAAAGTTGAGTACTCCATTCATTAATGGCATTGTCAGCCTCCGATCGCAGTTCGCTACCGCCAGGCACCTGGTCGGCAGTTTTAATTGCATTGACCAACCCTTCTAAAGAACCTGAATTAGCTAACTGACGAGCATTCTGGAGGTTTTGCTGGGCTTGTACCTGAAGCTCCTGGACACGGAGTTGACTGCGCCATTGCTTCACGTTTACCTGAGCATCGGCATAGAGCGATCGCCCTGCTCCAATTTGCTCGGCAGTCTGAATAGCAGAGCTTAGATCGCCAGCATTGGCAAAGTCTCTGGCTCGATCGAGTAATGGCTGATCCTGAATCTGCTGCACCTGCCCTGTCCAGATCCGCGCTTTTCCCCTCGCTTCTTTAGAAAGTGCGCGTCCCTGAGCAATTTGGTTAGCTTGAGCAGCGGCAGCCTGTAAGGACGCAAGATCGCCCTGCGCTGCAATTTGCTCTGCCTGATCGAGAATAGGACGGTCTTCAATGGTTTGAATCTGCGCTGTCCAGGTCTGAATCTGCTGTTGTACTTCGTCCCAACGCGGGTTGGAGCGGGGAATGATAGAGGCTTCGGCGATCGCGGCGGCTAGATCATTAATGGTGCCAGGTTGCGAAAGAATCCGCGCTTTTTCCAGTTGTGCGATCGCTTCAATCTCAAGCTGCCAGCGGACAATCAATTGCTGTGCCTTGCGATAAAGCGGGCGATTGGGTTGAATGCGCTGCGCCTGAGAAATCGCTTCCTCAATATCCACTACAGTGTTTAACCAAACCTGAGACTGAGCATTAGCTAAGACCGTCATATCTTTCACTTGCTCGTTTAGATTAGCGATGGCAGGAATCTTGCCCAGCACCGTTAAAGCGCCTTGCAAATCGCGCCGATCGAGCATCGTCTGTGCCAGTACAACCATTTTCTGACCAAACTCTTCGATCGCCTTCTGAGCCGCTTGATGCACATAGCTAGTCGGCTTAATAGACTGTGCCAGCTTAAGCGCTTCTAGCAGATTGGTGAGTCCACCCTGGTCGGCGAGCCGTTGCGCTTTGCCTAACGTATTGCCATCGTCCCGCGAGCCGTTGATTTTACCCGTTAGCTCGTTGTATTTGGTCGTTTGCCAGAACGTATTCTCCACCTCCAGCAGGCGCACAGCAGAAGCAAACGCCTCGCGCCAATCGAGTTCCCGTAAGGACTCTTCTGCTTGACGGTAAAGTGCTTCTGCTTTAGACCAAATGGCTTGCCAGTGTTGCACCCGCTCTTCCACCAGCTCGTAGGCAGAAACCTTGGGCGAGAGTCGTCGGGCTGAGGCGATCGCCTCATTCAGGTTGCCTGCATTAAAAGCGGCTTCTGCCAGTTTCAAGACTTCTAACGACCATAGTTCGACCAGACGATCGGCTTCATCGCGTAGCGGGTGATCGTTGGGCAGTGAATCAATAAGGGCGATCGCCTCCAGCAAATCGTTTGAGGTCTGCTTGCTGGCTGCCAGCCGCGCACATTCAAAGCGCAAGGATGCCGAAGCCAGGGGCCAAAAAATCGCTGGACAGTTGGGCAAACCGGGCATTTGCAGCAGCAGCGCTAGCGCCAGCAGCCCTGTGCCCACAGAACCGATACCCGTTACTAAAAGCCACAGCTTCCAGTTATAGAGCCAGCGCAGCCACTGGCGCGGCGACCTGGATCGCCGCGCTCTACGTCCCAACGGCAAACCCGCTTGATCGGGTAAATCAGCCGATCGTGGCTTTGGCTGTTGAGACGGTCTGGGCGGTGGTGGCAGAGCACGCGATCGGGCGGGTAGGGCGACTCCATTTGCCTGAGAACGTGGCTGAGACACCGAAGTCGCAGGCAGACGCTGAGACGCTGACCGCCTCGGCAACGTTTCATCTTTAGGCTTTGGCGATCGCCCCAACGGCTTACGGTCGGGTGTTCCTGGTTCTCTAGTCATACTCAAAACACAAGCAGCAGTGCCGCACAAAGTCCTCAAACCTCATGCATAGATGCCATGCTACTCTTCAAGCTCCAAAAAGCCAAACTGGTTTATGAAGTAGGTAGCAGGGAACACATGAAAGAGTGGAACCTTGCATAACAGCTACTACAGCCAGAAAGAGCCGATAGCAGGACATTATCTAAAGTTTGCGGTTCTCGAAACGCCCAGCTCTGAGCCAGTGGTCGTAGCCGCTGCGGACACTTCTTTGCCTTACAGCCGCTGCAACATCAGGGTTTCTCGCCAGGTAACTCGCTTCATTAAAGCGTGGAAAGCGACCCTCAAACCGCCCAGCACGTTGATAGTGTGTGTAGGCATCTCTCACTTGTCTACGCTCGATCGCGGCTCTCACGTCTGGATACGCCATCAAATAGAAGCGCTCATCAAAATTGCTGGCATCGTTGCCACGATTGTTGTAGCGGCTGTCATCGCGATCGTTGTAGCGATCGTCATTACGGTTGTTGTAACGATTATTATTGACAACTCTGCCACAAATAATTCTGCCATTTGACTCGGACTCAATGCAGACTCGTTGCGCCATTGCAGGCTGCGCTACTGAAGTGATGAACGTTGCCATTGCCACTCCAGCCAAGCCCAAAACTTTTGTTGTACTCATTGCCTTTCGCCTTCTAGTTAACCATCACGTTAATTGCAGTCGATCGAGTGCTATGCAGTGGATCAGGACTGCGATCGACAATTCCCTGTTGGCGAAGTAGACGCATAGAGTGCCTCTAAGTTCCTACTGCGAAGGCATTGGGAACTGACAGCGCTTGCGAAAAATCACTGCTCACTTTTTGCAGTAGGTGAGCTATTCTGCAATTTGACCTGACCCATCAAACGTACTGGCTCTCAGATCGGGCAGCTTAAATCACCAGCACGCTGAGTAAAGCGGAGGTTTTCTCGATAGTCCACCGGGCAGTCAATGACCGTAGGCACATCCTGTTCTAGTGCCTCTTTAAGAATGGGAATTAGATCCAGGCAGGATTCGACGCGGTAGCCTTTCAAGCCCATGCTTTCGGCAAATTTTACGAAGTCAGGATTGCCAAATTTAATAAAGGCAGAGCTACCAAACTGATTTTGCTGCTTCCATTCAATCAAGCCGTAGCCACCGTCATTAAAAATGAGTGTGACGAAAGGCGTGCCAATCCGCAGCGCTGTTTCGAGTTCCTGACAGTTCATCATAAAGCCACCGTCGCCCGTGACGGCAACAATCCGCCGTTCAGGATGCACCAGTTTAGCGGCGATCGCCCCTGGAATTGCAATGCCCATTGCCGCAAAGCCGTTAGAAATGATGCAGGTGTTGGGTTGCTCACAGTGATAGTGCCGTGCCATCCACATCTTATGAGCGCCGACATCAGAAATAACAATATCGTCAGGTGCCATGACCTGTCGCAGATCGTAGATGACCTTTTGCGGTTTGACGGGAAAACCATCATCCTTCGCATATTGCACATAATCGTTGCGGATATCGGTGCGTAGCTCTAGGGCGTGGGGATCTGGCTTATTAGCGCGATCGGCACGGTACAAGATCTCTCTCAGTGAATCTGAAATATCGCCGACCACTTCGGCAACAGGAATGTAGCTGCTGTCCACTTCGGCAGGCATTGCTCCAATATGGATGATGGGAATCGAGCCATCGGGATTCCACTTTTTGGGCGAATACTCGATCAGGTCATAGCCCACACAAATAATGAGATCAGCGCGATCGAACCCACAACTAATATAGTCACGCTGCTGCAAGCCGACTGCCCACAGTGCAAGCGGATGAGTATAGCGAATGACACCTTTGCCCATGAAACTGTTGGCAACCGGAATGTTTAACCGTGTCGCAAATTCGGTTAGCCCCTCGCTGGCATTTGCTCGAATGGCACCATTACCGACCAGGATCAGTGGATTTACCGCCCGAGAAATAAAGTCTGCTGCCTTTTCAATGCTTTGAAACGAGGCATAGGTTTTTTCTCTGTTATCCTTCACAAGCGGTTTTCCAGGCGCAGTCATGGCTGCAATGTTTTCTGGCAGGTCGATATGAACGGCTCCTGGTTTCTCTGCCTGAGCAATCTTAAACGCTTTTCGCACAATCTCTGGTGTGTTGCTGGGGCGCACGATTTGGGCGTTCCATTTAGTCACAGGAGCAAACATCGCCACCAGATCAAGGTATTGGTGTGATTCAATGTGCATACGATCGGTGCCCACCTGTCCTGTAATGGCAACTAGGGGCGCACGATCGAGATTTGCATCGGCAACGCCTGTCATTAAATTGGTTGCGCCAGGTCCTAACGTCGAGAGGCAGACCCCTGGCTTACCTGTCAAACGTCCATAGACATCTGCCATAAACGCTGCTCCCTGTTCATGGCGAGTGGTAATGAATTGAATCGACGAGTGCTTTAGGGCTTCCAGCACGTGCAAGTTTTCTTCACCTGGCAACCCAAAGATGTAGCGCACACCTTCGTTTTCCAGGCAGCGCACTAACAGTTCAGCAGTATTCATCTGATCCATGATTCTTGCCCTCATCACAAAAACTAAGTATGCCCTTCACCGAACCGTTACGCGCTCTCGACGTATCGCTTAACCGATCGCCCAACCCTTCGCGATCGGTCACTACACTCGCCTGCTAGAACAGCGATCGCCCCAACCCCTTTCTTAACACGTTTCAAACGATCGCCCTTTCATTCTTTTGCAAAGAACACAGTTATAAACAGCTATAAAAGGGAAATGTTGGGCATCGCTGACATTTGTTTTAGCAGCCAGAAACCAGAAAGGGTAATCGAACACCACCCTTTCACTCCCTCACCCTTCACTCCCCCACCCTTCACTCCCTCACCCTTCACGCCCTCACCCTTTCACTCCACCACCCTTCACTCCTACTTCACCCAGACGGTTTTGATGTTGACAAATTCGTGGATGCCTTGACTGCTGAGTTCGCGTCCAAAGCCCGATCGCTTAATGCCACCAAACGGCAGGCGCGGGTCCGATTTGACCATGCTGTTGATAAAGACCGATCCAGCTTCCAGTTCATGAGTCAAACGGTCTTGCTCTGCTTGATCAGTTGTCCACGCACTTGCTCCCAAGCCAAAGGGAGTGCTGTTAGCAAGTTGGATCGCCTCACTCAAGTTCGCCACACGAAACAACATGGCTACAGGACCAAACAATTCCTCTTGAGCCGTAGAGCTATCCAGTGGAATTTCTGTCAGAATCGTCGGCGGATAGAAGTTACCAGCACCACCCACAGGTTTGCCACCGACTAGCACCCGCGCACCTTGCTGGATGGCAGTCTGCACCTGCTGATCCAGGTCTTTGAGAATACCGGGCGTTGCCAGGGGACCAATGTCAGTATCAGGCAGCATAGGGTCGCCGACTTTAAGCGCCTGGTATTTCTCCACCAGTCGTGTCTCAAACTCGTTGTAGAGGGTGTCTGCCACGATAAAGCGCTTGGCAGCAATGCACGACTGTCCACTATTGAGCATCCGCGCTGTCACCGCAGTGGCGATCGTCGACTCCAGATCAGCACTCTCTAGCACGATAAAGGGATCGCTACCGCCCAGCTCTAACACAACTTTTTTAATTTGCTTTCCGGCTATGGCTGCCAGACTTGCGCCTGCGGGTTCACTGCCTGTAAGGGTAGCGGCTTTGACACGATCGTCCATGACCAGATCGGCAACCTGCTCTGCCCCAATCAACAACGTCTGAAATGCGCCCCTGGGAAAACCTGCTCGGTGAAGAATAGACTCGATCGCCAGCGCACACTGAGGCACATTAGACGCGTGTTTGAGCAAGCCCACATTGCCTGCCATCAGCGCTGGAGCCGCAAAGCGAAACACCTGCCAGAAGGGAAAGTTCCACGGCATGACAGCTAAGACAGTGCCGAGCGGCTGATAGCGCACAAGACTAAGGCTGGCATCGGTTTGCACTGGAACATCAGCCAGAAACTCGGCAGCACGATCGGCATAGAAACGGCACACAGCCGCACATTTTTTTACTTCACCGATCGCAGCTTGCAGCGGTTTGCCCATCTCCAGAGTCATCACTTTAGCAAACGTCTCTTCTTCAGCCTCTAAAATCTGAGCAGCAGCATGGAGCCACTGCGATCGCTGCTCAAAGGTGGTGTGCCGATACTGCTCAAACGTCTGTTGCGCCAGGGCTAACGCTTGCTCAATTTGTGGAGCGGTTAGAGCCTCAAACACTTTTACTGTTTCCCCGGTTGCCGGATTAATCGTAGCAATAGCCATACACGTTCCCCCTTTTAAGTTCTCTGTTTGAACAGGCGATCGACCACAAATTCATGTCTTCCGAGCGATCGTGCCCTCCTTGCTCTCTTGCGGCTCTTCAATCGCTTCACCGTCAAGCACACTTGTCAGTGAGCAATCGCAAAGGTAGCGCCAAAGACACGACTGAAGTAAAGCAATAAACCCAATTTTGTGTCTTTGCACACAGAATTTGCTTGAACATCCTCTAACAGCATATCTATAGATTCAATGTCACAAGATCCCGTATCAGACATAAAGCGCATAGTTCGGCTTCAAAAATTAAACTAAAATTAAAATTTGGCATTAAACTGTAACAAAGCATTTGCTTTTGCCTTCTCAGCAGCCACACTTCAGCATAGGCACGTTCAGCACACCAGGATTTCTATCAGTGCAGGCTTGCGTTCACAACGTCTCTCTGCTTCTGTTTTACTGCTCTTCTTTATTGAGACGTATGGATTTTCGATCACATAGCCTTCAGAAAGCAATTGTCAACAAGCATCTAATTCTGGCAGTGGATGATGATGCTGACAATTTGTTGCTGCTTACACAAACGTTGGCACGTGATGATCGATCGCTCCTGGCTGCGCCTAATGGTGAAACTGCCTTAACGCTAGCGCAAACTAAGCGACCCAATCTAATTTTGCTCGATATTCGGCTACCTGACTTAAGCGGTTTTGATGTTTTGCATCATTTACGACGCAATGCTGCTACGGCTGAGATTCCCGTCATTGCTGTCACAGCCCTTGCCCAAACAGACGATCGCCAAAAGCTTTTGCAAGCAGGTTGTAGTGATTGCATTAGCAAGCCTTATTTACTAGAAGATCTTGAGTTGGCGGTCGATCGTTGCCTGGGTGCTTTAACGCTCTCTTGTGCGTAAGGCTAAAATTTTTCATTTCTTTTAGTCTTAGATTTAGTCTTATAAATATTTAGTCTTATAAATTAAGGTTAGTGCTACGGCAGTCAAGTTTGACAACTGCCCTCGATCGCTTCTAGCCCTCTAGAGACGATCTTTAGCTGCTTGTCGCATCGAGCGTTTATTCGCCGCGATCGTAAACTGGTTCGGTTGGGCACACGAAGCCTTAAACTGGAGGGTGCAATAAATAATGCCTTTACCCCCAAACAACGACCCGTGCGAAAAATTGTTATAGCTGGCAACTGGAAAATGTACAAAACCCAGGCAGAAGCAGTGGAGTTTCTCCAGGGTTTGATGCCTCATCTCAACGAGATGGCAGACGATCGAGAAGTCGTGCTGTGCGTTCCCTTCACGGCGTTGGTCAGTCTGTCCCAGTCTTTGCACGGCAGTTTGATTCGTCTCGGTGCCCAAAATGTCCACTGGGAAACATCTGGAGCCTATACCGGAGAGATTGCTGCCCCCATGCTCACCGAGCTTGGAGTCCGTTATGTCATTGTGGGACACAGCGAACGGCGGCAGTATTTTGGGGAAACAGACGCAACCGTGAACTTACGCTTACATGCGGCACAAGCGGCTGGCTTGACCCCCATTCTCTGCGTGGGTGAAACCAAACAACAACGAGACAGTGGTGAAACAGAATCCGTCATCTTGAGCCAACTTGAAGGTGCTTTAAATGCGATCGACCAGACGAATTTGGTCATCGCCTATGAGCCAATTTGGGCGATCGGTACTGGCGAAACGTGTCAAGCATCTGAAGCAAACCGCGTCATAGGGCTAATCCGCGCACAGCTTACCAATCCTGACGTGCCGATTCAATATGGTGGCTCGGTCAAACCCGATAATATTGACGAAATCATACAGCAGCCTGAAATTGATGGTGCGTTGGTAGGCGGGGCAAGCTTGCAAGCAGACAGTTTCGCACGCATCGTAAACTTTGTGACCGTTTAGTAACACCACGTTGCCACGCACTGATTAACACTGAATTAATGACAAAAGGCTAGTCACGCTACCATCTCTCGTGGCTAGCTTTTGCTATGAAATTGACGGCGTTCCAGGAGAGAGATTGCTACTACTTCAAAGCATTACGGATCCCCGGATGCGTGAAAAATCTGGGGCGTTCCTGATCAATTCTTGCTTATTTCAGTGCCATATCGCTCAAGTGCAGTGTCAGTAAAAACCCTTAACGAGTGATCTCTGCTTGCGTCCTAATTAGCCCACGTCAAACATTAGAAAGCATTGAGAGCGTAGCAAAACTGCCCCTGACAACCCCGCTTCAGCCAACAGACAGCATCACCAAAGGAAAGACATATCGGAGCCTGAGAGCCTTAGTGGTAGACTTTCTAGCGCCTAATGCCTGACTCCCATGTTCTAAATTCTGAGTAGCCTTCTTAAGGCTTGACTGATGTTTTCTGAAGGCTGCTGTAAGTAAAGCTTCTATAAACTTACAGCAATTTTTCTGGATTTCAGCTTCACACACCTGTAATGGAAACAGTAGTCGTTCAAAGCCTTCATGAAGATGAGCACCAGACTTCAAAAACATCAGGAAATTGCCCTACAAGTGATGTAGGTTAACCTGGCATCTGATTTAGGTCACTCATTTATCTGCAAGCTTGTACTTATACTTACACCCATCAAGTTCATACAGCTTAATCACGATCGCAGCTAAACAACCGGAAGATGCATCCAAACGCCAACGTACTAAAGGACGTAACGGAACTCTAAGGGATGTTCTTTAGTCGTCAATGGCGGGAACACTATTAGCAAGCTGACTGAAGCCCACTCTTACCTGGAGCAACTGAGACGAGCACTATGCCAGCATCTTCTTTTTACGCTGAAGCAGAATACGACGAACAGCTACGCGCCCAGAACCTTCGACCGGGTCGGGCTGATGAAGAGCATACAGTGGATGACCTCATCAGCTTTGAAATGGAGTATGCCGAAGCGGCGGATCTCCAGCGTAGTGTGAGCCGTCGCACCACCGATCTGGTTCGTCTGTACCTCCAGGAAATTGGTCGCGTTCGGTTGTTGGGTCGTGACGAAGAAGTATCGGAAGCGCAACGGGTTCAGCGCTATATGCGACTACTCGAAACACGGACAGAAGCGGCTGCAACGGCGGGTGGTCCGATTCAGCTCTACGTTCAGCTTGTCGAAGCGCACGATCGCCTTGCCTCTCACCTGGGGCATCGTCCATCTCTAGAGCGATGGGCACTCGAAGCGGGTATTACCGTCGTAGACCTCAAGCCGACCCTGGCAGAAGGAAAACGGCACTGGGCAGAAATCACCAGCTTAACGGTTGAAGAACTGGAAACCATTCAGGCTGAGGGGATGCAGGCGAAAGAGCACATGATTAAGGCGAACCTGCGCCTGGTGGTCTCCGTCGCTAAAAAATATCAGAATCGCGGTTTGGAACTGCTTGATCTGATCCAGGAAGGCACCCTTGGGCTAGAACGTGCTGTCGAAAAGTTTGACCCCACCAAAGGTTATCGGTTCAGTACCTATGCTTATTGGTGGATTCGTCAAGGCATTACACGGGCGATCGCCACTCAAAGTCGTACTATTCGCTTGCCTGTCCACATCACCGAAAAGCTGAACAAAATCAAGAAAGCTCAGCGCAAAATCTCTCAAGAAAAAGGGCGTACTGCTTCGATCGAAGACATCGCGCTAGAACTAGAGATGACTGCACCTCAAGTGCGTGATGTGCTGCTGCGTGTCCCCCGTTCCGTTTCACTCGAAACCAAAGTCGGTAAAGAGAAAGACACAGAACTAGGCGATTTGCTAGAAACGGACGATGTCTCACCGGAAGATACGCTGATGCGTGAGGCACTCCGCCGCGATCTTCAGCAACTCCTGGCAGACCTGACGACTCGTGAGCGGGATGTCATTCAAATGCGCTTTGGCTTGGGCGATGGGCACCCTTACTCGCTAGCTGAAATTGGTCGTGCGCTCGATCTTTCACGGGAGCGAGTCCGCCAAATCGAGGCAAAGGCACTGCAAAAGCTGCGGCAACCCAAGCGCCGCAACCGAGTCCGTGACTACCTGGAGTCTTTAAGCTAAAGCTCACCCACTAAATTTCATCTACAGTTGCAAGTTGTTGAGCAGCTCCCAGTGTCTCTAGAGAGATTGGGGGCTGTTTTCTCTTTTCAATTGTTTAAACACTGTCATTGCGTCCCCTCTCAAGCAAATGTGCGATCGCCTCACCCTCTTTCTCAGGACTTATTCTCAATAAGACGAGCTACTTGAAAATATTTTTTTAATTGTGTATCATTCTCATTAATCTAAAGTTATTGAGAAGACGACTATGGCAGCTCCTTACACAGTCACTTCACTCAAAGCAGAATTAAACGAAAAAGGCTGGCGGTTAACCCCACAGCGGGAGACCATCTTGCAGGTTTTCCAGAATCTGACTAAGGGCAACCACCTGAGCGCTGAAGATCTTTACAATCTTTTGGAAGGTGAGGGAGAGGCAATCAGTCTCTCGACCATCTACCGGACGCTTAAGTTAATGGCACGGATGGGCATTCTGCGAGAATTAGAGCTGGCAGAAGGGCATAAGCACTATGAGCTGAATCAGCCTGCCTACCATCACCATCACTTAATTTGCGTCCGCTGCAATAAAACGATCGAGTTTAAGAGCGATTCCATTCTTAAAGTCGGTGTCAAAACAACGCAGAAAGAAGGTTACCATCTGCTGGATTGCCAGCTCACCATTCATGCTGTTTGCCCTACATGCCAGCGATCGCTTCTGCCCATTTGATGCCTTTTCTTGCCCCTTTAAGGCAATCTGTGTGCTGGCTTCTGCCACGCTCTAGGTCTAGAAATAGCGCACTTGAGCATCCAGCTTGTTAGCCCGAAGCAGTGTTGCTCGTGCCTCTGCGTAGCCACGCTCATTAAATGCGCCTGCTTGCACATATTTACCCAGGTTAGAAGCTGTGTAAACAGCGCTAGGGACAACGGCTCGAACTTGTGACAGCGTTCTGCTACCGCTCGCTGGAACGACTACTACATAGAGCTTGCGGACACTTGACGCAGCGACATCACTACCGATTGATCCATTCGGAGTTGAACTTAACCCTAGCGCTGATCGTGTTGCAGGACCGGGAACGCCATCTACGACTAGACTATTATCTGCTTGAAACTGTCGGACAGCCGCCGCAGTTTCGGGACCAAAGATGCCATCAACTCTGACTGAGTAACCACGATCGTTGAGCTGTTGCTGAAGCGCTCGTACAGTGCTGCTAGAAGCGGCGTAGGAGATTGGTCTAACATAGCTACTGCTACTGATGGGACGAATGTTTCCTGAAACTGGCAAGGACTGCTCTCTCAGTGCACGTTGTGTCGCTGGTCCAGCAATACCATCAACGACCAATCCACGTGATGCCTGGAAGCGCCTCACGGCATCGGCTGTAATAGAGGCGTAAATCCCCGTGGAGCTACGGTTGAAATAGCCAGCCAATCGCAACTGGTCTTGCAGATTGGTTACAGAAGCACCACGATCGCCGACCTGCAGTGCAGAGGCGTGCCCAGCGACCATTAAAATCGCTGCGGGCACCAGCAGTTGCAGCAGCAATAAACCCGCCTGGGTAGACAACAGCTTTAAATTTAGTCGATCGGCATTCAACGTCAGTGCTGCTTCAGGCTCTTCGTAGGCACAAGCAGTTTGCAGATAGGCAAAAGTTTCCATAGATTTCCCGCAGCGTATTAGTGGTTTGTTTAAAAACTGAGGCTAAGAATCAACCATAATCAAAATCTTAACTTTATTAATCCCCTATGGGAAGTATTAACAGGACGTTGTGCCGCAGACGATTCAAGATCTTTGAGGCAGCAGACGATCGCCCCACGTGGTGAAGGATACAAAGGCTTTCGGTGTCTCTTTCTGTTCTTAAGAGACAAGGGCGACGATGAGGGAAAATTGGTTACACAGCGCGTTAGCTTGAATCGCTAAGGCTTTGCATCAGCCTGATTGCTTATCAACACTACTGACGATCGCCTTTCTGACCAGAATGACCGTGCAGGCACAGTGACGGGCGATCATCTCAGGGATGTTACCCTGAATTGCCTGTTGGAGTAGCCCTTCTCTACTTGCGCCGACAACAATCACATCGCACTGGTCTTTCTGCGCCATATCAATCACAGCATCAGACACTGAATTGGCACAGACGGGTAGTGTAATCACATTGGCTTGAAGCTGCTGTCTGAGGAAACTAGCATCTTCATCTAGTAAGACCTCGCTTTGAGTCGTATCAGAGGGATGGAACACCTGACATAAGCGAATTTCAGGCTGTTTGCTAAGGGTAACAAGGGCTGGCAGGAGCTTGAGCGCGTGCTGTGAATTCGGTCCACCCGCGATCGGCAGCAGCCAGCGCTCCAACGACAGTAATGGTTGGTTCGGCTCGTTGCCTGCTGTTGTGGCATTCTTGCCTGTGCGATGAGTGCCAAAGAGGTCACGGTGAGCACGATTCTTTTCCGTTCGGCGTTCACCAAAACTTTCGCCACTTTTAACTAGCACGACATCGCAACTTGCCTGCCGAATGATGGTATCGACAACGCTACCAAAGATCCGACCAGGGGTAGTGGTGCTACCTTTCCAGCCCATGAGCAGCATATTGATGTGGCGATCGACAATCGTTTCTAAAATGGCTTGCTCGATCGTGTGTGACGCTCGAATTTGAGTATGCACCGGAATTTGTTTGACATTCCCCTGCCTCACTGCTTCTTTTAAAAGACGACGGCTTAATGTAGTATTTACAGCTACTTCTGCCGGTGAACTATGGCGCGGCACGGCGATCACCTGCAAACATTCAATTTCGTAATGGTGCTCCTGGGCGATCGCAAAGGCTAGCTGGAGCATCCCGTTTGCTGTTTGAGGGTTGCTCAGTGGCAGCAGTAAGCGTCCCCGTCCGGTAGCAGGCGCTCGCGTTTGGTAAACCACATAGGATGGCTCTGCTCGTCCTCCCAGGCGATCGCCGCCACGTAGCTGGTCTGACTCGACCCGTAAAATGTCGCTGCGGGTGATGATTCCCACTAGCTTGCGGTGCTCTGTCACGGGTAGGCGAGAGAGCTTGTAGCGAGAAAGCAAATAAAGGACATGACTTAGCGTATCGGACGGGCTGACCGTGATGGGTTGCGGTGTCATGATCGCTTTCAAGTAGGCAGTGCCCGATAGCTGTCGCTGCGCCACCTTGTCAAGGTCAGTCAAGGTGACAATGCCGACCAGGCGGCTGTCATCCACGACTGGAAAACCACGATGGTGCGATCGCGCAAATGCCTGCACCACTTCATCTAAGGACATTTGGCTCGCCAAGGTTTCGACTTTTTGCTGCATCACGTCGGCAGCAGTCAGCCTTGCCCATAACCCGTCCTGGATGACGGCTGGCTCAATACGGATACCTTTAAGCTCCAGAAGGTGCGTGTAGATTGAACCTGAAAACAGCCGCTCTGCCACCAGGTACGCTGTGACTGCGCTAATCATTAAGGGCAGCACCAGACTGAAGTTCGTTGTGATTTCAAAGACAACAACGATCGCTGTAATAGGAACCCTAACGGACGCGCCCAAGAATGCTCCCATCCCCGTCAGAGCATAAATCACTGGGTCGCCGCCCAGAAAAGCGCTTTCAGCCATACCTACCAGATGTCCCAGGGATGCACCTAAAATCATACTGGGAACAAAAAGCCCCCCTGGTACTTCCACGCCACAGGCAATCATCGTTAAGCCAAACTGCACAACGAAGGCAAAAGCCACCATACGCCAATCAGACTGACTGCTAGTGAGAAAGGCTTCCAGGGTATAGCTGCTACGGAAGGGCACAGGTAAGAAGGCAATGATTGTACCAGAAGCCAACCCTGCTAGACCGATACGCCACATGGGACTCCAAGGCATCATCCGACGGCACCAGCGAATGCTGTAGAGAATGCTGTGATTAAACAGCGCCGCCAGCACACCTGCCAGTAGCCCCAAAAGCAGAAAGAAAGGAATTTCTGACAGCGCAAAGCTTGCCTGATAGCGAAGTGGATCGATGCCTAGAAGCAGATTTGGTCCTGCTAAGACACGCGATGTTACGCCACCAATAAACGATGCCAGGATCGCTGTGCCCAGCGTCAGACTGGAGAAATCCTGAAGAAGTTCTTCAATCACAAACATCACGCCCGCGATCGGAGCGTCGAAGCTAGCAGCCAACCCTGCGGCGGCTCCGGCGGCAATCAGTTGGCGTTGATGTTCGGGCGAGGCTGGCAACCAACGGCTTAACTGTGCTGCCAGGGATGCCCCAATTTGTGTTGTCGGACCTTCGCGCCCCAGCGCAAACCCAGAACCCAGGGCTAGTGTCGTGCTGACCAGCTTGACCGCAGCAACACGAAGATTGAGCGCGGTCGGCACATATGCTAGCGCTGCTTTCACCTGAGGAACACCGCTGCCCAGGGCTTCTGGAGCCACCCGCTCGATCAGCAAGCCGACCAAAAGCCCACCAACCAGACCGACTGTTGGGATCAGCAACCAGGTTGGTTGTGACATTGCTTCTTTCAGCCGCCAGCCACCTAGCCACTGAATGCTCTGCTTAAGCAGTACGGCTGCCAGTGCAGCCACGAGACCAATCAAAATTGCCTCAAGGATTGCCAGTCGCTTGGGAGTGAGCAGCAGAGCGATCGATCTGAACGTGACTGGAAACGGCATTAGCCAGCACTCATAAGGATATCCAGGGTTGTTGCTACCAAACTAGTTGATAGCAACAACATTCGGTTAATCAATCGATCGAGCCACGCACGTAATGTCTCTAGTCAACTACAATACCGCTTTCCATGCAGTTAACCATACAGCCAGCTAGTGCAGAACCGTCAGTTAGTGCAGGCGGTCAATATGCCCCATTATCTTTTGGATAAAGGATAACGCCAAGCGTCCGAGCGACAATACCCAAGTCCATTAAAAGACTCCGGCAATTGACGTAATAAATATCGATTTGAACACGCCTGGGATAAGGAATATCATTGCGCCCAGACACCTGCCATAGACCAGTAATACCAGGACGAATACTGAAGACGCGATCGGCATAGTTACCGTACCGTTCCAATTCTTCAGTCACGACTGGGCGCGGTCCCACGACACTCATATCTCCCTTGAGGACGTTTAAAAACTGCGGAAATTCATCCAGGCTAGTGATTCGTAAAAAGCGACCAATGCTGGTAATGCGCGGGTCACGTCGCAGCTTGAAATTGCTTTGAAATTCTTGACGCAGACCGGGTGAGGTCTCCATCATCTCCATCAACACCTCATCGGCATTTTGTACCATCGTTCTGAATTTAATACAGCCAAATGATTTATAGTTTCTGCCGACGCGCTCTTGAACGTAAAAAATGGGACCACGAGAACTGAGCGCAATCAACGCAATCAGCAGAAGGTAAACCGGAGAAAAAACAATCAGAACAGTCAGGGAAAATGTAACATCAAACAGCCGTTTGGCAAACTCTCCGTTTAGGCTTCTCTCAAGCAACGATGTCACACCACGCCTGAAGAATGCACGAATTGTCTTGCCAGAGATTAATTGGCTTTCGGCAGTCATTTTACTCCTTCACACATCCACACCACACAGTCATTATCATAAAGCCACTCACCCCTTCTACGCAGTTTTTGCTGCCAATTCAGTCAAAAAATGAGGCGATTGTAAAAGGAGACAGTTCGTTACTAATGCCCAAAGGGCTACCATAAGCGCTGGCGGATCAAGCGATCAAGACTTGCTTCATAAGCGTTCCCTTTCATACATCCGCCGACTGGCTGTATCCGTCTGCCCTTTGATTAGTAGATGCAAGATGCTGCTGAAATTCGCCATAACAACGCTCGATAAAGGATCGATAGCGATCTTGAAAAATGGTAGGGCTAAACGAGAGTGCGTGCGATCGCACACACTCTAAATTCAGTGCTGATTGATACCGTTCAAACGTTTTCACGGCATCCACGATCGCGCATTCCGTTTGCTCATAAAATAAGACTCCAGTGCTCAGATCACCATATTCTTTGACATCACGCACCGTCTCTAAAGTTCCCCCCAAGCCATAGGCAATGACAGGAGTACCGCACGCCTGCGCCTCGACTGGGGCAATGCCAAAATCTTCAAATGCCGCATAAACAAACGCTTTCGCCTGCGTCATGTATTGCTCCACCACGGCATCAGGCTGCCAGCCCAACACCTGCACATTTGAGCGAGCAAGCTGCTGAATCTGCTTTAGCTCTGGGCCGTCACCGATGACGAATAAGGGTTTACCTAACTGATTGAACGCTTTAACAATCAGCGAGATTTTTTTGTAACTGACGAGGCGCGAGACTGTGACGTAAAAATCCTGCTTCTGTGGCTGAAAGCAAAACCGCTCAGTATTAACAGGTGGATAGATGACCGCAGCGGGGCGACGATAGCAGCGCCAAATCCGCCGCGCTGTATGGTTAGAGTTAGCAATGAAGTAATCGACGCGATTGGCTGAAAGTACGTCCCATTGCCGTATACGGTGGAGCAAGTAGCGTGTAAGCAAACCCTGTACCCCGCGTCCAGCCGTACTGCTATGCAGATAGTCAAAGGTCATATCCCACGCATAGCGCATAGGCGCATGACAGTAGCAGACATGGAGTTGGTTTGCTCCTGTCAAAACGCCTTTGGCTACGGCATGAGAGGACGAAAGAATTACGTCGTAACCACGCAGGTCAAGCTGCTCGATCGCCAGCGGCAGCAAGGGCAAATACTTTTGCACGCCGTTACGGGCAAAGGGAAACTGCTGTAAAAACGTGGTACCGATCGTGCGCTTAAACAAATAGCTGTCAGGATTAGTCGATTCAAAATCAATCAGCGCATAGACATCAGCCTCTACACTCTTGAGCATTTCCTGCACAACCAACTCGGAACCACCCGTTGCTTTGGGCGTTAACCATTCATGCACCAGCGCATACTTCAATGCCACAGCAGCTTTGCCTACAGCGTCTAACGATTTGTTCTGGTGCAACTATAGACGAATGCCAGACGAATGACGAATGACGCGATCGGAATCGGTCTCCCCGTCCACCCGCTTTGCCATGACAGCGATCAAGCTGCGTAAGCGCTTGTTTTTGAAAGGGATTTAACCACTCACAAAAGGCTGGGCAGGACACAACTGCCGCGAGCGCCGTGTTTCATAAAAAAAGACCAGCACTAAGGCTGGTCAGATAAAAGCATACGTTGTTCTCTCAAATGGAAGGAAACCTACCTGCGCGCTCCCAAACGTACAGTTAAGTTACTACTTTTTAGTATTCCCTGTTTCGACATCATTGTAGCAAGATACACAAACTTTTTTTCATAAAAATTCACGCTTCCCTGACTTTAAATCTTTCTAAGGAGTGATGGTAGGGTGGTGAAACTCCCTCATTTTCCAGCAGGCACGCGGTCATGATCTTCGGCTCTGACGTGCAGCAGATCCTAATCATTTCTATGATCCTTCTAACCCCGAGAGCAATTTAAAACCCTGATTTCCCAGAGTTTTTACCTCATTTCGGATTGAAGCTCCTCTCCAAAGCTTGGCACAGCAGTTTAATCCTGGCTAGTTCAGTTGTCCCTTTGAAGGGCAGGGCTAGATGATTCGCGAGCGAACCGGGAGCAGGAAAAAGCTGCGTTTAGCATCACCTGGGACGGCTTGAACTGCTGCAACCCTGGCGAGCCTGTCGGATACAACCCCTAGGCGTGATAGGTAAGTGACGGCTCGTACTCATTGTTCTCGCTAGCGATCGATCGCTATTGTCACCGTCATCGTAACCTTCTATCCGTGCTGGCGTTGTGGTCAGTTTAAAGCCCCTGTAATTCCAGGTATAAGGTCAAAGAGGAGCGCGTAAATTAGATTCAGCCCAGAGACAGTCTTACATCCACAAGGCTTTAAGCCCCAGCGTTTGGACGTGCGTCACTGGCAGGAGTTGTGCCGCGTGAGGCTGTGTCATGTGAGGCTGTTCCATGTGGTTAGAGCTAACACTGTTACAAACAGGTTCTGACGATTCGCCG
>JBGTJW010000558.1:0-17433 GCA_041744955.1 Stenomitos sp.
CACTTTCGACGGCACTGGCACGACCGCTGATTGCGAAGCTGTTAGTCGATGCAGCAGCAGAATATGGTGCGGATGCTGTCGCACATGGTTGTACCGGGAAGGGGAATGACCAGGTGCGCTTTGATGTAGCGATCGCCGCCCTCAACCCAGACATTAAAGTGCTGACTCCGGCACGCGAATGGGGCATGAGCCGTGAAGCCACGATCGCCTATGGTGAACGCTTTGGCGTTGAATCGCCCGTGAAAAAATCGTCGCCCTACAGTATTGATAAAAACTTGCTGGGTCGCGCGATCGAAGCTGGACCACTCGAAGACCCCTGGACAGAGCCGCCAGAGGATGTGTACACGATGACAGCGGCGATCGCTAATGCGCCCGATCAGCCTGAGTATGTCGAAATTGGCTTTGAGCAGGGCATTCCCGTTAGTTTGAATGGCAAGCCTGTTGATCCGGTGGCGCTCGTCACTCAGCTTAACGAGATTGTTGGTGCCCACAGCGTCGGGCGTATCGACATGATCGAAAACCGTCTGGTTGGCATTAAGTCGCGTGAAGTCTACGAAACCCCTGCACTATCAGTTTTGATACAGGCGCACCGTGACTTAGAAAGCCTCACCTTGACTCCTGACCTGATCCATTACAAGCGTGGCATCGAAGATACTTACTCCAAGCTGGTTTACAACGGTCTGTGGTATAGCCCGCTACGCGATTCGCTGGATGCGTTTGTCAAGAAGAGCCAGGAACGGGTGACAGGCGTTGTGCGAGTCAAATTGTTTAAGGGGCACTCGATCGTCGTCGGGCGCAAATCTGCCTTCTCCATCTACAGCCCTGGTCTGGCAACCTACGGCGCAGAAGATACGTTTGATCATCGGGCGGCTGAGGGCTTTATCTATGTTTGGGGCTTGCCAACTCGTGTCTGGTCGCAGACGGGGAAGCAATAGATCATTAGCGATCCGGCTCAATGTAACGGGGCAGTTGCACTCGAAACGTTGAGCCGATGCCAACTTCACTTTTGACGGTAATGGTGCCGTTCATTTTGCGAACGATCAGGTCAGAAATAGCTAAACCCAGCCCAGTGCCAGAGAATTTTTTGGCAAGCGTTTGATCAATCTGGTGAAACGCTTCAAAAATCTTTTCTAGATGCGCTTCAGGGATGCCAACGCCCGTATCCTGCACGGTGAGAACGATCGTGTCTGCACCCAATTCGGTGACGGTAACGCATACGCTACCCGCTTCGGTAAATTTGATGGCGTTGGAGAGCAGATTCACTAGCACCTGCCGTAAGCGGATGCTATCCGTTGTCATCATCGGGTTTTGCAGGTCTAGCTGTAGGTTGAGCGTCAGAGGCTTTTGGTCAACGAGCGATCGCAATTCTTCTACCGTTGCGGTCACTAACTGTTTCAAATTGACAACTTCTAGCGCAAACTCCAACCGTCCGGCTTCAATTTTAGACAGATCCAGAATGTCGTTAATGAGCGCCAGCAGATTTCTACCGTTGCTCAGAATTCGATCGATCATGTCTCGCTGCTGGGGTACGAGGTGCTGGCGCAGCAGCAGTTGAGAGAAGCCGATTACCGCGTTCATCGGGGTTCGCAGTTCATGCGACATCGTTGCAACAAATTGCGATTTGAGCTTGGCAGTTTCTTGCAGTCGCAGGTTTTGGGATTGAATGTGCTGGCGCTGTTTCTCTAGCTCCTGATTTTGTTCGCCAAGAATGCGGTTTTGAATTTCTAAGCGGTCTTCTCGCTCTTCCAGCGCATTAATTAGTTGGGCATTGGTGAGGGCGATCGCAGCTTGTTCGCCAAACGCCCCTAGCAGATGTAGATTATCCATGTTAAATGCCGCTGAATGAGTCCAGTTGCCGATCGCCAGTACGCCCAACCTACCTGCTCGTGCAGACTCGATCGCGACAATGCAAAGAGAGCGCGGCAGCGGGGGCAAGGCAAAGGGAGCGATCACAACGGGAGACTCATCACAGCCCTGCATCTCTGGGTTGTCCGCTGCTTGAATGAGGCGTGAACCACCCGTGAGAAAGATCTCGCCCAGCAGCCCTTCACCGGGTGCAAACGCTTCTTCAAGCTGAAAGCGATCGGTCGCCGTTCCAGTCGAAGCGGTCAGTTCCAGCAGTCCCGTGTAGGGATTTTGCAGCACGATTAAGCCAAAGGCTGCGTTGGGAATCGCATCACAGATCGCAGCCACCATGACCTGCAAGAGTTCCGGTAAATTGGTCAAGTGCTGGTTGAGCAGATCGGTCAACTGTTGGAGGGTACGCAGTTGCTGCTGGTGCTGACCCAGAATAATGAGTGCCTCCCGCAGATTTTGCTCTGCTTCCTGAGTTGATTGGTAAAGCTGTGCGTTGTCGATCGCTAACACGGCTCGCTGTGCCAGATCGGCTGCCAGTTGGCGATCGGTGTCGGTATAGCTGCGCCCAGACGAGCACGACAGGCACAACGTTAAGGCACCCAGCTTGCGGTCATGCACAATCAGGGGCAATGTCATCAACGAGCCGATATCGAGGGCACGCAAAAACTCCAGATGCTCTTCATTGTCGGCGATCGACTCAAGCCATGCCTCCGTCACCTCCGGCAAAAATACGGTCTGCCCAGTTTCCAAACACTGTACAACTGGATGCTGCTTCTGTTTCGTCGTAGGGGTGTGGCAGTAGGCGCGCTGCATCCATCCTTGTTTAACCGGATCTACGTGTTGCCAGGTCAAAAGCTCAAACGTGTCTTGCCCAGTCAGGATGTCAAAAAAGCAGCAATCTGCCAACACGGGCACGGCGAGTTGGGCAATGTTGTGCAGAATGGTTTGATAGTCTAGCGAAGCCCCCAGTACCGAGCTAGCGTCTGCCAGAAAGCGCTGCATTGCTTCTGCCTGCTTCAGTGCCGTGATGTCCAAAAAGGCACCCACGCAGCCTCTTGGCTGACTCTGCTCGTCAAAGAGCGGTGTTGTGTAGCTGATGGCATGAATGACCTTCCCATCGTCTCTAAGAATATCCACTTCAGCATCCAGCACTGAGCGCCCTGAAGTAGCGGCGGCTTGCATCGGCAGGGCATCCGGCGTTAGCTCTTGCCCCTCACGCAGCAGTCGATAGGGGGGATCACCGTCTGCCTGTATGGTCAACGAAGCATTCCCATCGGAGTCGATGCCTAACATCTCCGCATAAGTGGGGTTAACACGAATCGTTTGGCATTCGGGGTCTTCTGCGATCGCAATGCCAATCGGAATCACATCAAAAAGGGTTTGCAGTTCTGCCACCCGCCGTTCCAGATCGCGGTTCAGCTTGACGACTTCATCTTCTGCCTGCTTACGAGCCGTAATATCGCTCACAATGCCCGACATCCGAAAGAGTATATTCTGCCCATCAAGTTGGGCTTTGCCCCGTGACGTGCAGTAGCGGTAGTCGCCCGAAGCGTGTCGGAGCCGAAACTCGACATCAAACACCGTACCGTGCTTCAGATGCCCTGTGAGTGCCTTTAGAACCCGTGCCTGATCGTTGGGATGAATCAGGTGATAAAACGCATCGTAGGCAGTGCTCATCGACTCACGCGGAATACCAACAATTTCGAGGAGGCGATCGTTACAAAAGACCTCATTGCGGCAAATGTACCAGTCCCAAATGCCATCCTGCGAACCTTCTAACACCAGTCGAAAGCGCTCCTCACTAACGCGCAACCGTTCCGTTGCTTCTGCCGCTTGCAGTTCGGCTCGGTGAATACGTACTGCATTAGACAGACTACGCATCAGCGCGCCGGGCGCTAACCTTCGCTTGGATAAGTAATCAGCCGCGCCTGCCTTCATCAATTCCACCGCGACCTCATCATCCCCCTGACCCGTGAGGACGATAAGCGGCACAGTCATGCCTAACCGTCGTGTCTGTCTTACCAACACCAGCCCGTTGTCATCTGGCAAGTAATAGTCCAGCAGCACAGCGTCAAATGCCTGTTCTTGAAGAAGCGTCATCGCAGCCGCACAGGTTTCCGCTTCGATCGCTTCTACCTTAAGACCTGTGTCGCTAAACGATCGACGTACTGCCAGTCGTGCCTCAGCGTCGCTATCCACCAGGAGGATTTTTAGAGTTTCTTGCATAAGTTGGCACCACTACTAGAGCTTAAGGAGCAGTCATGATGCCCGACTAGCTTCCGATCGCTAGTCCTCCTCTCAAAGCACTGCGTCTTAAGTACAACTAATGCACTTATTTACACTTGTTCATACTCAATCATCACGGAATGTTCTGGTTATGTCCTCAATCTATTGACAGGTTAAAGCTTTCTTTGGCTTTAAGTGGGTCTAGCGGCGTTCCATCGTTTTTTCTCAAGTCCTGAGTATGGCTTGCATCCAGGTATGGTTTCGAGAGCAAACTTAAGGACGCTTTCCGAACATACCTACGGCAACAGTTCAGACTTCAGGTAGAGGTTCTAGCCTTGAGCTGCCTACAATTTCCTGTTCGGTGAAAAAAGCGATCTGGTAAACTGATGGCATTGAGATGTACAAGCGCAACATTGCAAGGCAGTTTGCGATCGCCCTTTATGTGTGACCGAGACGACTGGTTAAGAGTAGTATGCGAGGGTGATGCAATCGTTTGTAGGCAAATCATCTACACGATTCACTGTTTAGGATTATGATTCAGTCACTAATCCCTTACTCCGTTATTTTTTGAAGTTGAGGCAACTGAAGTATGGAAAACATTCGGATCACCCTCATCGAAGATCACGATCTGACACGAGTTGGTATGCGTACAGCGCTACAGCAGCGGGGGTTTGATGTCATTGGCGAAGCAGCGAATGCTACAGACGGGCTGAAACTTTTAGAATCAACTGCGCCTGATGTCGCGATTGTAGACATTGGCTTGCCTGATATGGATGGGATTGAGCTGACCCGCCGCTTTAAGCAAACGCAGGCAGACTCTGAAGGCACTGCGATCGCAGACACTAAAGTGCTGATTTTGACATTGCAAGATAATGAAGAAGTTGTCTTGGCGGCGTTTGGGGCTGGGGCAGACTCTTACTGTATGAAAGATGTCAGCCTGGATAGTCTTGCCGAAGCGCTGCGGGTCACTCATGGCGGCAACTCATGGATTGATCCTGCGATCGCGCGTGTGGTGCTGCATCAGGCGGGTCAAAATGCGCCCAATCTTGAATCGCCGGAAGCAAAAACGGTTGCGATTAATGCCGCTGCGCCAGAGTATAACCAGATTATTGAGGCATATCCCTTAACCGAGCGCGAACTCGAAGTGCTGCAACTGATTGTCGATGGATGCAGCAATGCCTCGATCGCTGAAAAACTCTACATTACTGTCGGCACGGTTAAAACCCACGTCCGCAATATTCTCAACAAGCTCTGTGCAGACGATCGTACGCAGGCAGCAGTACGGGCACTGCGATCGGGCTTGGTAGGCTAAAGGCGGAAGGCAGAAGGCAAAAGGCAGAAGGCAGAAGGCAGAAGGCAAAAGGCTTAGTGGGGTAAGGTGGAAGGCTGAAATCTGAAAGCTGAAAGCTGAAGGCTGAAAGCTAAAATCCCTACTGTGACTGGTTTGAGTCAGGCAAGCAGTGAGTCACCTTTTCTTAATAAGATTCGCTACTGCAAGTATTGGCAATTGTGGGGCTAATTGGCAAAGCGTGATCGAGAGTGTGGCAGTAAGTCACGGAAAATTAGGGCTTCGGGTGATTCCTTATCCCAGATTCACATGAAGAATGTTTTTGAGGTGAGCGGGTGAAACCGCCTGTTTGGGGGCAAAGCCCCCAAACTTTCTTCTCCCTAAGACTTAGAGCTACCGACTGGAGCCGGGTGACGTTTTTGATGCCAGTTCCAGGCATGAGAAAGCAGTGTGTGTAGATCGGCATATTGCGGATTCCACCCCAGAATGCTGCGGGCACGATCGGCGCTGCCAACCAGTGCTGGCGGATCACCTGGACGACGATCGTGTTCGATCGCTTTGATTTCTCGTCCTGTCACCTCACGCGCTGTCTCAATGACTTCGCGTACCGAAAAGCCATTGCCATTACCCAGGTTAAAGATAGTGGTATCACCGCCATCCAGTAGGTATGCCAGCCCCAGCACATGAGCCTGCGCTAAATCAGTGACATGAATGTAGTCACGGACGCAGGTGCCATCAGGGGTAGGATAATCGGTGCCAAAAATGGCGATCGCATCGCGCAGCCCCAGCGCTGTCTGTAAAACCAACGGAATCAAGTGCGTTTCGGGATTATGGTCTTCGCCTAAGCGTCCTTCAGGGTCGGCACCGGCGGCATTGAAGTAGCGAAAGCTAACCGATTTGAAAGCATAAGCATGAGCAAAATCAGCAAGCACCCGCTCGATCATGAGCTTGGTTGCACCGTAGGGATTGATCGGGTTTTGGGGATGGTTTTCAGGTATGGGAATGATCTCCGGTACACCGTAGGTTGCACAGGTTGAGGAAAAGACAAAGTGCTTCACTGAGGCTGCCAGCATTGCTTCCAGCAAGGTCAGGGTGCCCACAAAATTGTTTTGATAGTATTTTGCCGGATCAGTGACCGATTCACCAACGTAGGCATACGCTGCAAAGTGCATCACAGCGCTGACATTGTGGGTGGCAAAGAGCTGATCTAAGAGTGGGCGATCGTTCGTATCTCCCTGGATCAACTCAACCTTTAACACCGTTTCAGCAATGTCTCGATGTCCATACACCAAATTATCTAACACAATGACGTGGTAGCCTGCCTGCTGAAGCGCCAGAACGGCATGGGAGCCAATGTAGCCTGCACCGCCAGTCACCAGGATGGTTGCTTGACTCTGTGACATATCAAATAGCCTGCTGTGTCGTTTTCATTCTATCCAAACTGATTTAGTCTAATGCAGGTTTCATCAAAACCCTGTAAAGTCCACAGTTGGGCAATAGCAGCACGAGGTGAGAGCGTTCAGCAGTCAGCGTTCAGCCTTTCGCCTTCAGCCTTTAACCTTTTGCCTTCAGCCTTTAACCTTTTGCCTTCCGTCTTCTGCCTTCTGCCAAACCCCTTACTCCACCGCTACCCAACGCCCACTTTGATTCGACTCGTGTGCCAAATCCATGAGTCGCTGCGAATACACTCCTTCTTTTAACGAAGGGGCGATCGCTCTGCCTTCATCGATTCCCTGCACCCAGCGATCGATAATCCGTACAAAGGGCGCAATCCGACCATCCTGAAACGTTTCGGAAAACTCCAGCCGTTGGGGAATTTCTAACTCCTGCAAGGGTTCGCCCTGCTGGCTGCCCCATAGCTTAAAGCCATGAACGTAATCCTTCTGGTTGCTGCTGCCCAGGACAAGCGTGCCGCGATCGCCATAGACCTCGACCCAATGCCCCCGTCCTTGATAGGTGGCTGCACTCAGGCAAAGTTGGCAGGGCGTACCATCCGCTAGTTCCAGCAGTATTGTGCAAATATCATCCGCATCAACGGGCTTCAGTTGACCACTTTCGGGGTCGGGACGCTCTGGCACGGAGACGCTGAGACGAGCGCAAAGCTGTTTGACATCACCAAACAACCAGGCAATGTAATCAAAGGCATGAGAGCCGATCGCGCCCAGAGCACCCCCACCCTGCTCCTTTTGTGCATACCAGTTCCAGGGGCGGGAGGCATCAGCACGGCTGGATACCAACCAATCCACTTTAACCAGTCGTGGCTTGCCGACGTAGCCTTCTGCCAGCAGTTCTGCCAGTCGCAACCAGATAGGAATGCAACGAAACTCAAAATTAAGGTTGGCGATCGCGCCGTTTGCTGCTGCCAATTGCTGCAACTCCAGTGCTTCTTTGGCGGATAGCGTGGTTGGTTTTTCGAGTAACAGGTGTTTGCCTGCTTTCAGGACGATTTTTGCCTGTTCGTAATGCAGAAAGGGGGGCGTAGAGAGGCTGACACCTTGCACCGCAGGAAGTGCCACAATGGCTTCGATCGTCTCACAGGCAGATGGAATCTGGTACTGCTGGGCGATCGCGTCGGCTTTTGCCCGATCGCGGTGATAGACCGCTACAATTTGCGTCCGAGGATGCGCCTGAAACCCTGGAATATGTACCTTTTGCCCAAAGCCTGTACCGACGATCGCGATGCCAATAGTGGACTGAGTAGAAGAAACCATAGCGATTGAAGCTTGAACTTTAGATGGCAGAGTTTAAAGATTCAGGGTACCAGGGAGTGGGAAGACGGGCAAAGGATGAGGGAGAAAGGCATTAAATGACCTGTCAACCTTATAAATTGTAAGGATAAGTTGTAAGGGCAATAGCCTCCAGCAGGACAACGCTAAGGCAGTGCTGTATCTTGCGCGAGATGATCCAGCTTTACTTTAAAGAAGTGAAAGCAGCCGATGTTCGATCGACTGCTCTCACAGTTAAGGAAATGGTTTGTTCAGCTTAAATCGGCTTAACCACCAAATTTTTCTTGAACTTTCTCAATAATGTTCTTAACGTCTTTTTCGACCGACGGTGTTTGTGAGGTATTAGAAGGTCGTTTCATTTCATTGAGACCCGCTTTACCCTGTACCTCGTTAAGACCGCCACCTTTTGTTTTTGCTTGTGTTTCTTTCATGTTAGGGGGGTGATCAGTGGCGATCGCATCCCGTGACTCTTGCTCATATTGCTTAGCAGCTTTGTTAGCGGCTGCGTTAGGTTCGTTTCTGGCGGGTACAGCAAACGCTGGCGCAACGGAAGCAAACAGCATGACAGCACAGAGACAAAGCGTTACAAGGTGACGTAGCGGACGTAATGCGGTTAAAACATCTTTCATAGCAGGCTCCTCCAAGCTATAGCAATTAGAAATCGTTGAAAAGGTTGTTGAAGTAAGTACAACAAACCCTACTCCATATACTCAGATTCCTATCCCTGTTCACATCTACACACCGATGGATTTGCACTCTGATCTGTGTTAAGGCTTCTCTCTCTCAAGGAGGAGTAATGGCTAGTTGCGAGCGTGGCTTTAGCTGCTTTAAGTTTCAAGACAACCAGGCTCTCTTCGTTAAGCAAAACAAAAATTGAGCAGCCATAGCAAGCTGTCCTACATAGCAGTCGAAGAGAACGTGAGGACAGACATAAACCTTGAAACATCCTTGGAGCAAGGGCTTCTGTTCATCCCTCATCCTTCATCCTTTTGCTGTCAGCCCAATAAGTAGGCACAGCAAGCTTGGGATTACTCTACGGCGCTACCAAACTGGTGCGCGCTCTGCCGTCTCAAGCTTTGCTGGCAAAGAGCAAATCACACTTACTGAATCAGCCCATGTTCTAGGGCGTAGCGTACTAATTCTGTGCGGCTACTGGTGCCTGTTTTGTTGAACAAACGGCTAACGTATTTTTCGACGTTGCGGACGCTGGTTTCAAGGCGACGAGCAATCTCTTTGTTCATCAGACCGTCTACCACTAGATTGAGGACGCTTTGCTCTCTAGGGGTGAAATCAATCTGAACGGTGTTGGGCAATTGAGCGATCGAGCCTCCCTTCGTCAGAAGCCGCTTGATTTCTTCAATTTCTCGAATCACGTCGTCAATATTACGCGGTTCGTCTTCTCCAGCAGCGCGTACTGTGTCGCGTTTTTGCAGCAAATTGGTGACGATCGCCACCAGTTCATCAGGGTCAAACGGTTTCGACAAATACGCATCGGCACCAGCGTTGTAGCCCTGAATGCGATCGGAGGTCATGCCTCTAGCAGTAAGAAACACCACTGGCAGCGTTTTGAACTTGGGATCTTCGCGTAACTGTTTGAGAAACTGATAGCCATCAACCTGCGGCATCATGATATCTGTAATGACCAGATCAGGCAGCGATTGTTGCGCTAGTAGCAACCCATCCCCCGCATTGCTGGCAGCCACAACGCTAAAGCCACTGTCCTCCAGATATGCTTGCACGGCTTCACGCAAACCTGGTTCATCATCCACTAACAAGAGTTGACCTGGCATGAAGACCGCGTGCTCCTATAGTCTTTGGCATCAATTCTCCATCAATTCTCATTGTAGCGATCGGTGTTGCGATTCGATGCCGCTTCCAGCCTTTGATGGCTGAAGATCACCTGAAGCGTGCTTGCGGCTTCAAGCCATCGGACGTTTAGCGCTCACACCACTTCTTGCCGCCTCGGTCAGCCGTTGGTGCTTAAAGTCTACACCGCTGAATTGTTCATAGGCACTGAGGCTGCGGTGAGTTCCTAGCCCATAGCGATCGAAGTCGAGGGTATTGGTTTCCATGCCCAATAGCTGTCGCAGCCGCTGATGAGCAAGCTGGTCTTGCTGCCACCAGTGTTGGTGATCGTCCCAATGCCGAGGTTTGCCAGGGCGTATATATTCGTGATAGCAGACGATTTGGTTGGGGTGGTAAATATCCCACCCATGTGTCCAGGCTCTTACCGTCAGGTTGGTTTCTTCACCCTGAAAGTACAGCAGTGGATCGTAGGGAAGCTCCCACAGCAATTGCGATCGTGCAAACCAGAAGCCGGCGGCTATGAACAGACCTAACTGCGGTGTTGTGAAGTATTCCAAACTGGTGCCACTGACCAGGCTTAAAAGACCTTGCTCTGTAAAATGAGAGGCAGCCAGCGTGGTAGGTGCACCGGGATGAAGGATATCCGGCGGCGTATAGGCGGGCGGATAAGCTGTTAGCAAGGGCTTTGGACTGGGACAATTTGCCAGCATTCGCAGGAGCAACTCATCCCAACCCGGCACAAACCGCATATGGCTGTCGATTTGCAACGTATAAGGCTCTCCTTCCCAGAGCAACTGGGTTTTCGATCGCGCCCAGCACACCCCACGACTGCGATCGGCATCGATCAAAAGCAAGCGGCAGCAATATAAAAACTCAATTGGTAACGGATCACTACCCGCTTTGCCTTGCCAAACAATGCCAAACGACAGGTTTTGTGGCGCTGCGGCTTTTTGAATCGCATCCTCCACCGTTGCCACAAGTTCAGGGTCGCGGTAGCTGGCAATTTGGACAAAAATTTGGGACACGAGGGAAGGGCTAAGTTTTGAGTTTCAAGAAGCTGTCTTAAAAGTCTAGCGGTTGTGTGGTGATGCAAGAAAGAGGCTTTGATAACTCTGTCAAGAACAACAAGTATTGATAGGGGGCGCAATGAGGCGATCGTCAATAAGCCGCATAGTGGATGATGAGCGATCGAAGTTCTTGGCAAAAAGCCGTTCTACTCACACTGCCTCAGAGCCTCGATATCTGCCGCTACAATCGTCTCCAAATTGCGTGTAATCTTCTCAATGTCCCAATACCACCAGGCGATTTCAAGTAGCGATCGGACCACCGGATCATCAAAACGCTGACGGATACATTTAGCTGGATTGCCTCCAAAAATTGTATAAGGCGGCACATCGCTCACCACGACTGATTTTGCTGCAACGATCGCTCCGTCTCCCACTTGCACCCCTGGCATAATCACTGTTTCATACCCTAACCAAACATCATTGCCAATGACTGTGTTGCCCTTATACGGTAGTGCTTCAGGCTGAGGGGTAGCTTTTTCCCAGCCATTACCAAAAATCTGAAACGGATAGGTTGAGAACCCATCTAACTGATGATTCGCACCATTCATGATGAACGTTACGCCTCTTGCCAACGCGCAAAACTTCCCAATAATGAGCTGATCACCGATGAAGGGAAAGTGGTAAAGCACGTTACGTTCAAAGTCTTCCGAGTCTTCCGGATCGTCGTAATAGGTGTAATCGCCAATGATGATATTCGGCTTTGACACAGTGTTTTGAATGAAGCAGATTTGCGGAAACCCCTTCATTGGATGCTTATCTTTTGGATCGGCTCCGTACACAATAGTCTCCTGCGTTGAGAAATGCCTTACTTTTGCATCCTAACCAAACATCAAAGCAACGGCTTTGCCCTGTAACCCAAGCAGCGTAGAGGCAGAGGCTAGCTTTCAGGCAGTCCGTACGTCAAGCGCCAACTTGAGTTGAGACGCTAGTGAGGGAAATGAAGGAAGTTTTGTCGCTGTCACTTTCCAGTCACATTTACGGTTAACCCTAAAAGTAGACATTACCTGTTTAACTAACCCATCATAGTTTTCTGACAATGAATACTTTACTCAAGCGACTCTTTTTCGTCTCTGGTTTGGCTGGGCTTTTGCTTGTTGTGTCTGGGCGATCGGCTGATGCTGCATCTCTTCCCCTTAACACCCAAGCCACTGATACATCTGAAGCCGTCCTTTCAGTAGCGGCACTAACGCCAGTTGCTCAACTAGCACCCAAACCCGGCACCGCAGAAACGCTAGCTGCTAGCTTGCAAGTTGACACGTTAATTGCCCAGGCTGCTGATTCTATACCTGAAGCCGCGCCCGATGCCATCCCCCAAACAACGCCCGAAGGCGTACCTGCTTCTATCCCTCAAACAACGCCCGAAGGCGAAGTACCTAGTGTCGCCCCTCAAACAACGCCTCAAAATGCACCTGAGGCAACCTCTGAAACAAATCCTTCTCCAGTTTCCCAAACGCTCAGTCCGGGTCGCGCCACACGATCGGGTCCTAGCTATGTCGGTGTCGGTGGCAACATTGGTTTTGGGGGACGTACGGATTTGGGACGAGGGAGCTTTACGCTCTTTAGCAAAATTGGCTTAACCGAAAATTTGTCTGCCCGACCGGCCCTCCTTGCCACTCGCAGACCCGCCATTTTGCTTCCTGTGACATTCGATTTTCCCCTCCGTTCTGTCGATGGACGAGTTAGCTTTGCTCCCTACATTGGTGGTGGGGCAGTTGTTTCAACGGGCAGAGATAGCGTCGTGCGCGGCTTGCTGTCGGGCGGTGTTGATGTGCCTCTGTCAGAGCAATTCACAGCCAATGCAGGGGTCAACGTCGGCTTTTTTGGCAAGACGGAAGTGGGTCTACGACTAGGTGTTGGCTACAACTTCTAGTCGTTAAAAGGTATGACTGTGCATAAACTAGATTCCATAGTGCTGGATGGTAAGGAACCTCAGAACGTGGCTCCACGCCCTTCTCTCACTCAGTTTGATGCGGTTGCTTTGATCGTGGGGCTGGTCATTGGCGCAGGTATTTTTGAAACGCCTGCTTTAGTCGCCGCAAACACCGGCAGCATTGGTGGTGTCATTCGGATTTGGATCGTTGGTGGAGTTGTGTCTTTGCTGGGAGCACTCTGCTATGCCGAGCTTGCTACTGCCTATCCCCATGTGGGCGGCAACTATTACTACCTGAAGCGTGCCTTTGGGCAACCGATCGCCGTTTTGTTTGCCTGGGCACGCATGACGGTCATTCAGACAGGTTCGATCGCCCTGCTGTCCTTTGTGTTTGGTGACTATGCCTCCCAGCTTTTTCCCTTAGGTCGTTACTCTACTTCGCTTTATGCTGCGATCGCGATCGTCCTGCTGACAGTGCTGAACATCATTGGTTTGCGGCAGAGTAACCGCCTCCAAAATTGGTTAGCAATCACCCTGGTTTTAGGCTTGTTGTTGGTCATTCTGGTTGGTTTCGCCGCTGCCCCTGTGGTTCCTGTGCCTTTCCTTGCTTCCTCTACGTCTTCTCCCTCTTGGGGTTTAGCGCTCGTCTTTGTACTGTTGTCTTACGGTGGGTGGAATGAAGCTGCGTACATCTCTGCGGAAATGCGCCACCCCCAACGGCATATTGTGCAATCTCTGCTCTGGAGTCTTGGCATTATTACGGGGCTGTATCTACTTCTCAACCTGGCATACCTGCGGGGGCTAGGTGTGGCTGGCATGGCAGGGTCTCAAGCGGTAGCAGCAGATTTACTGCGGCAGAGCTTGGGTGAACCGGGAGCCGCTTTTGTAAGTTTGTTGGTTGTAGTCGCCACGTTAGGGTCAATCAACGCCACTATTTTTACGGGCGCACGCAGCGCCTTTGCGTTGGGGCAAGATGTGTTTTCCTTACGGTTTTTAGGACGGTGGGATGCTCAACCTAGTGTGCCGATAACAGCTTACTTGCTGCAAGGTGCTCTTGCGATCGCCTTAGTCGGGTTGGGAACGTTCACCCGGAAGGGCTTTGAAACAATGGTGGACTACACTGCGCCCATCTTCTGGTTTTTCTTCTTACTCAGCACTCTTTCGTTGATTGTCTTACGCATTCAGGAACCGACACGCCTCCGTCCTTTTCGGGTGCCGCTTTACCCGATCGTTCCCATGTTGTTCTGCGCCATTTGTGGGTACTTACTTTACTCCAGCCTGATCTATACAGGTGTTGGCGCGATCGCGGGCGCGGTGGTGGTTTTACTGGGTCTTCCGCTAGTTGGTCGCACGACCTCACCAAATAATCATTCTTAAAGGAGATACTCGATCATGTCATTCAAAACCATTACACGATCGCTACTGATCGGGGTAGGTGTTATCAGCCTTGGGATCGTTGGCTGTAGCCAATCGCGTAACTTTGAGGCAGAGTCACAGGCACAAAGCCCCACGGCTCAAGCTCCTACGGCTCAAGGGTCCGTCGCACCTCCTAATCAAGCTCAAACGGCTTCTAACCCGACAACAGAAGCTCCGACTCGTGATCCTGATGTTGTTTACGTTCCCACACCTGTCCCAGTGGTAAACGAGATGCTGCGACTGGCAAATGTGCAAGCCAATGATGTGGTGTATGACTTAGGCAGTGGCGATGGTCGCATTGTGATTACAGCCGCCCAAAAAGTTGGCGCACGGGGCATTGGTATCGACATTAGCCCTGACCGTATTCGAGAAGCCAATGAAAACGCCAAACAAGCAGGTGTGACCGATCGTGTCGAGTTTCGTCAGCAAGACTTGTTTGAGACAGACTTCAGCGATGCCACAGTGGTCACACTCTATTTACTACCAAAACTGAATGTGAAGCTGCGTCCGAAGTTGCTACGGGAACTAAAACCAGGCACACGCATTGTTTCTCATGCCTTTGATATGGGCGACTGGAAGCCTGATCAGGTAGTAGAAGTCGATGGTAAGACCGTCTATTACTGGGTTGTGCCTGAAAACCCGCCCGCTAATCTTCTGTAGTGAAAGGAATGGCATTGGGCAAAGGCTCAACCAGAGGTTTTGATGCCTCAAAGCATAGGGCATCGGAACCTTAACTTTACCCATGCAACACACTGAAAGACACCAGAAAGCGGCGATCGTCAGTTGGCAGCAGAAAGGACTGCGATCGCTCCATGGGCATGGAGCGACTGACTGAATCTAGCAACCGATCGCCTCTCTTTCTGTTCACCAAAGCATCTGAGTCAAAAAACTGAAGGATAAACGGTGATGAATCAAGAAGATGTCAAATTTTTGCAATCAATTCAGGGCTATCCGGCTGTTTCCATTTTGTTGACAACGCACCGAAGCAATCCTGAAAATCAACAAGATCCCATTCGGGTGAAAAATCTGGTAGACGAAGCAAAGCAACGGCTTCAGGCTAATTTCTCTGAGCGTGAGCTAAGTCCCGTGTTGGCTCAACTCGACCAAGCCGTTGACTCGATCGATTATCCCCATACGTTAGAGGGGCTAGCCATCTTCGCAAACCACGAACTGCATCGGGTTTACTATCACGCCTTTGCTTTCCAAGACCGCGTTGCAGTAGACGAAACCTTTGCTACACGCGATCTAGTCTTTGCTTTGAACCGGACACCGCGCTATTGGGTACTGGCACTGAGTGAGCAGTCTACCAGCCTGTTTGCTGGCATACTCGACAGCCTAGAGGAAGTAAGGACAAAGGCATTTCCATTAACGCATGGTGGTCCTGGCGGTGGCAGCAACCTCCCTGGTGGCGAAGGCATTAATACCTCTGCCTATCGGGATGATCATCATCGCCAGTTTTTTCGCAAAGCCGATGCTGCCCTAAAACCGCTGATGGCTGCCGATCCATTGCCGCTAGTACTGGTGGGCATCGATCGCTACTTCAGCTTTTTCAATGAGGTTTCAGAACACAAGGAGGCGGTGATCGCTACCCTGAGCGGCAACCACGACAAAACCTCGGCACATGATCTGGGCAAGCTGGTGTATCCCCTCGTGCAAGACGCTTTGACCGAACAGCGAAAAGCTGCTTTGGAGCGACTAGAAAATGCGATCGGTGCCCAACTCTGTGCAGCGGGCATTGAGGAGGCATGGCGAATGGCACAAGAAGGGCGTGGCGATTTACTGCTGGTGGAAGAAGGGTTTCACTACCCGGCTAAGGTTTCCTCCGACGGCATGAAGCTCATCCCCACCAACAATCTAGCTGCGATCGATGTGATGGATGATGCCGTGGATGAACTGATTGAAGCAGTGATGAGCAAAGGGGGCAAAGTGGTGTTCGTCGATGATGAAACCTTAGCAAGCCAGCAGCGCTTGGCTCTCATTCTGCGCTACTAGGTCGTATGCAGCTTTGCTACCAAGGCGATCGGCTTGGACACCACAACTATCCTCAATACAGTACGGCTCACTTGCCGTAACCTCCGCCCGTAACCCTGGCTGGCGATTGTTCCCTCTACCGACTAGACTGATCAAAAGGAGAGTAAGCGCAGGCGGTTGCGGGCTGTACCAAGAGCCTTGTGTGCTTGACGACAGTCCGAGGAAAGTCCGGGCTTCCGAAAGACCAAACTTGCTGGGTAACGCCCAGTGCGAGCAATCGTGAGGATAGTGCCACAGAAACATACCGCCGATTGAAAGGCTGAAGGCTGTAGGTTGCTTCTGCGAAGCAGTAGGGTAAAAGCTAAATCACGTTTTTATCCTTCAGACCTTATCCTTTAGACTTTCAAGGTAAGGGTGCAAAGGTGCGGTAAGAGCGCACCAGCAGCATCGAGAGGTGCTGGCTCGGTAAACCCCGGTTGGAAGCAAGGCTGCGGAACACTGGTTGGTCTTTTTCCAGTTCCATGCAAAGGTAGGAGCGATCCTGTTTTTGCCCGTCCGCTTGAGGTACTTGGTAACAAGTGTCCCAGATAGATAACTGCCCTCCTGCGTGCTTGCATTTGGGAGAACAGAACCCGGCTTATGTCTTGCTCTCCTTATTCCCAACATTTTTTTCTACTAACTGTCTAGCCGTCTGGTTTCATTAAACTTTACTGATTCAGTGGATGAATGTATAGATTCAGCAAAGCAACGTCGGTCAACTGTACGGCATTTTGAACCTGCACTAGGATGAGTGCATTAGCAAGTAGTGTTGCTAAATGTTGCTGGTTAGTGCGCTGCTTAGGTGCGTACTGGGTAACGACATGATAGGGTTCACGTAGCGCGTTCGCAGGGTAAAGGTGTGATGAACCAGACCTCCCAGGTTCTAATGACAGACAAACTAGACACCGCATTGAATGTGCATCAATTGTTAGCAGTTAGTGAGCACAAACGGAGCGGCTTAATTATCTGCAAAGCCCATCATGCCGAATTTGCTGGTCCTGGCGCGGCGGTAGGAACCCTGGTAGAGCAAGCTTGCGTGAGTATCATTGCGATCGGCGCTCCCGAAATTGTTTCAGTCGTCACACACAAGCAGCGTCAGACCGCTTATAGCCGCAGAATTCAATGGATTCGCTGGTTACAAAAGATTACAGAACACTCAGATGCGAT
>JBGTJW010000559.1:0-3977 GCA_041744955.1 Stenomitos sp.
TGAATGGCTAAGTGCTGCTGTTGTTGGCGAGTGCGTTCGCTAAAAGCTTCTGCCAGGTGAGGAATGTAGTACTGAAGCGCAATGGTGGTGAGAGTGAGCGACTCCGTCCCAGCATCAAGTCGGGCCAGATCAAGCAAATCATTGATTAAAGTAATCTCGCGGTTTGCTTCTTCTCGCAGGATGTTGAAATAGCAATTGATCGTGTTGGCTTTATCTTCTAATACACCCAGCGACTCCAAACTAATTTCTAGCATTTGGATTGCCATTTTAATGCTGGACATGGGAGAACGCAATTCATGGGAGGCGGTGCTGAGGAAGTCATCTTTCAGTTGGTTAAACCGTTCCAGCTCTTGTACCTGTGTCTGAGCCGCTTGATACAAACGTGACTGCCGCAGGGCGATCGCGCATTGGTTAGCCACTTGCTGTACCAGGCGCACTTCCTGGTCATGAAACACACTACTGGGTGGTTTGAACAACCACAAATCCCCTAAGACTCCCTGATCATCCACAATCGGCACTGCTAAGTTGGTCTGCCGCTGTTGATCAAGACGGAGCGGATAAGGAGTGACGTCGGTGAAATGACAGGTTTGCCCACTGAGTAATTGAGGATAGACCTCGGGATGGGAAGCGGTCGCGATCTCAAAGGTGTAACCTTGAGCGGGAGTGAGGGTGTTGGTGTATTCATAGACGATCGTTGACACGGTTTGTTCCGCGTTATAGATGCCAGTATCGCAAGCCGCAACTGGCAATCCTTGAGCCAATTCTTCCACAGCAGCTTGTAAAATTTGTCCTTCATCTAGGCTATCGCGCACCCGATCAGTAATGCGTTTGAGCAACGCTTCAAACGCGAGAGCTTGCTCAAGTTGCGCTGTGCGCTCCTGTACCTGCAATTCCAGGCTAGTGTTCCAGGTTTGTACTTGCTGATACAATTCTGCTTGCTGAATGGCGATCGCAATTTGCGTTGCCAGTTGTCGTTGCAGTTCAATTTCTGATGCCTCCCATTGCCGGGGTGATTGACAATGATGGGCAATTAACAATCCCCACAGGCGATTGTCATACAGGATGGGAACTATCAGTTTCGCTCGTACCTGCAATTGCTCTAACAGTGCTAAATGGCAAGGCTCTAGGTTAGCTCTATAAATATCATCAGTTACCTTAATGCTGCCCGGCTCATAGGCTTCTCCCTGGGTGTTCACAAAATAGGTATCAGTGATTTGCATGCCCAGAATAGATTGCCATCCCTCTACTACCGATTCCGCAATAATGCTGCCGCTCCAGTCAGAGCCAAACTGATAGATCAACACCCGATCAGTTTGCAGGAACTGCCGCACCTCGGTCACGGTGGTTTCGAGGATGTGGCTTAAATCAAGTGTTTGCCGAATATTTTGGGTGACCACCATCAGCAATCGTTGACGCATTGCCTGCTGATGCAGGGAAGCCTGGGTCTGCTTCTGAACCGTGATATCGGTTGCCACGCCCAAGATTTGTTTGGGCAAGCCGTCCGCTGTCCGGCTGAAAACTCGATCGCGGCTGAGAAACCAGCGATAGTCCCCAGCTTTGTGGCGTATCCGGTATTCCGTTTCGACAAATTCGTCAGCCTGAACCATCAAAAGACGTTGATGATTTGCCATCAGATGGGGCAGGTCGTCTGGATGGGTCAGCCGCGGCAGGAGATCGTTGTCCAGCAGCCGGATTTCGTCTACGGAATAGCCCAAAACTGCTTCAATCTGTTGATTGCAGTAGACATTGCGTTGCTCAATCAGGTCATACACGTACAGAATTGCCAGGGTAGAGTCGGCTATCTGTTCGGTAAACTGCTGCTGCTCTCGCAATGCAGCTTCGGTAGCTTTACGCTCCGTCACATCCCTGGAGATACAAAGAAGTGACTCGATCGTGCGTTGATCAGATAACTCTGGAACGATCGCCATTTCATAGGAACGGAAACCGTCAAGCGTAGACAGTTCAAACTCGATGAGTTGCTTTTGACCCGTTGTGATCAGAGAGTCAGCAGCGGCTTCCCAGGTATCGACCATACCCTCATCCATGCCCAATTCGCAACAGGTTTTGCCCAACAAGGCATCTGTGGCAATGCCAGTAATTTTGGTGAGGGCTGAGTTGACATAGAGATGTCGCAGTTGCGGATCAAACCGTTCAATAATATCGGGAGAATTTTCCACCAGGGTTTGGTATTGTTTTTGCGACCGCTCCAGTGCAGCTTCGGCAGCTTTGCGATCGTCAATGATCATCCAACACCCTACGATTTCAAGCGGCTCTCCCTCAAGATTCCGGATCAGCCTCAGATCGTCTTGCACCCAACAATAGTGTCCATCGCGATGCCGAAAGCGGTATTCATGGCTATGGTGTCCTTGCTCAAACAAGCGAGGCAGTCCAGCGGAGAGCCTCAGCGCATCGTCGGGATGCAGATGCTCAGCCCAAAAGTCTGACCCTCCCAAGAAATCAGTGGGGGCGTAGCCAAACATCCTGGTCACGTTTTCGCTGATGTAGGTACAGGCAAAATTTCCCCCTGCTTCGCAAGAGTAAACCACACCAGGGCTGGCAGCGAGGAGGCATTGCATCCGTTCCTGCAATGCTTGATTTGCGAGTTCTGCCCGTTTAAGTTGGGTCAAATCCTGGACATTGATCACTACACCGGAAATCGTGCCATCCAGTTCTTGATAAGGGGCATAGGTGGCTCTGATAAAGCGCCGCTGACCATCGGGATAGTCCAGCCATAACTCCGCACTATGCCCTGTCACCCCGGCAAGTCCGCGATCGAGGTTTGGCTTGCAGATGGTCTCAAAAAATTCTTGCCCGTATAAAGCGCTAACCGAATGCCCCACGATTTCATCGTAGGCTTTCTGATTCCAGGTTAAATAGGACTGGTTAACGACTTGGTAGATATAGTTGCGATCGATTAAGGACACGCAATCTGGGGTGGCGGAAATAATCCGCTCGTAGCTATACAACATCGCTGAAAGTTGCTGCCGCTCTGGCTCAGAAGCGGTACATACTGCAAAATCTTCACCCGTCCCACCCTCATATTTATCTGCGTCAGGGTAGTTAGCTGGGCTAAGTTTGCCTTGACATCTTTTGGTTAAGGCAAACGAATCTTGAATCGCTCTGGAGAGAGACATAATGCACTGTAAGCCCTGATGTTAACAATTAGAGAGATTGATACGAACAAGTTTGAATTTGCAATCACTGTGGAACAGCTAAAGGTCTCCGTAAGCCAGTCCACACGATATACCGCTGTTTCGAGACGCTAATCAGGGTTGGAACACCTTGTCCAAGCAGCTCACATCCGTAGCGATAAGCCTCTAATCGATCGCTTGCAACAAACTGTCTTGCTAGCTGATACAGTTCCTTGCCATAGGTCACTCCATCTTGCATAGACTGATCCATGTAGAACTTGAATAGAGTGATTTGTTGTTCCGGGATCATGCGAGGAGCAGATTCTAGAGCAGTAGTAGATGAAATCGTAAGGACCGACATTTGTGTTTTCCTAGCTATAGTTGAAACAAGCAATCAGAGAGCTTTGCAGCATCATCAACCTGTAGCGAACTGATGCGGCTACTGCTCTAAATCGTTTTGTCCTGATAATGCTTGTTCAAAGGGAAAAACTAATCCTGGAAACTAATTTTGGACTTTGACTGCGAGTCAATCCCCCTATAGACAGAGAATAGCAACATTTCTTTACAAACTCAAGGGACATTTGATACATTTCTCCAAATATCACATTAATTTTATATTTACTGCCTGACGAGCTTTTTTGTGACCGTACTGAAAAAACTGATTTTTGACCTGTCGCGTAAACGAGTGCTTTGAAGGAGGCATTTATTATTTCCACTTAATTGTTATTAAACCTTGACAATATTTTTTAAGATACGTTTCCTCTGCTGTTTTTTGGGAACTCTCTATAGAGCCTATTTGGGATCTTGGCTGAGGCACTAGAATTAGAAGTAAATGGCATATTCGAG
>JBGTJW010000560.1:0-4886 GCA_041744955.1 Stenomitos sp.
CACGGTGCGGCAACGAGTCGGGCGTTTAGTGCGTCAAACATTATCCTTTTCCAAAAAGTTGAGCAATCACATTGGAGCCGTTTGGGATTTTGTGCATCACTACAATGCCTCATTACAACTTTGATCATTACTATGCATGACCACCCGCTCGCGTTGGGGCAGAGCGTGATTGATCACTTCTACTAATCATCTTGTGAGGCTTGTACCGTTGCGGGGTCGGCAGAAGTGCGACGACGGAATCGGACTTTGGAGACCTTAAACCCTGCGGGATTACGCCTGTAGTACAGTTTGTGAGGCTGGCGCAGTCCAAAAAGAGTCCAGCCAGCTTGTAGTATAGCTTTTGCTACTTCAGTAGAACTGATCAATCGCTATCTATGAATGTCTAAACTGGTCAATCATGCCCGGATTTCCACTCTTTCTGATGGATTATGGTGTCCTGATCACTGCTCAAATGTCGTCAGACCGCTCATTTTGGTAGAAAATTGATTGCTGGAATTGCTTCCTAGCAAAGGTTCTAACCGATGTGGTACCTAATTGCCAGGAACGGTGTCATACCCCAACTAGCGGCAATCGTGCCTGCTTACGCTAATGTGAACATGCTTGATTGCAAGCGGGAGACGCTAAGATGAGTGACTTTGAACGACTAGACAATGCCTGGGAGCAAGCAGAGCAGTCGCGTCATGCGGTACTGTTGCGGCAATTGAAAGCAGAGGTGCGGGAGTTCCGGCGACAAGCACGCGGGTCTGGTGTGCCATTGTCACCTGTACCCAAAGAGCAGCTATCCCAGCCTAATCCAGGGCTACCCAAGAGAGCACGCTCTTAACGCCCCTGGCTGGCTTTGGCTTCGTTTACTCAACCTCACTGCGATCGCACTCCATCACTCAAGCCTAATCAGGTTTTCTAGTCCCGCTTGCACTTTTATGTCCGCTGATCAGTTCAACGTCGATCCTGACAAACGTTCTGTAGCTGGTGCGCTGCCAAGACAATGCGAGCACAGGCTTCAGCATCAGACAACGCCTGGTGGTGCTCTAACTCAAGACCCAGATACTCACAAACGTGGGGCAGTTTCGTCGGACGCAGGTTCCAGGTCTTACGGGCAAGTTGCACTGTACAAACAAAGGGCTGTAGTGGTCGAGCAATGCCGTAAAGGTCACAGCAAGTGTAAAGCACACCCTTATCAAAGGCAGCATTGTGGGCAGCGAGAAAAGCGGCACCCTGCAAGAGGGGTTGGATTGCAGCCCAGCGTTCACCAAAAGTGGGTTCGCCTGCCACATCCTGCCACCGAATGCCGTGGATGTGGGTAAAGCGGAAACTCGCACGTGGCGGACACATCAAGTAATGTACCCGTTGCACAAGGCGGTTGTCTTCTACGCGGATTAAGCCCACAGAACAGGCACTATCGCGCCCGTGATCAGCCGTCTCAAAATCTAAGGCAACAAAGGTGGTCATAAGGCAGTGACGGCACCAACGGTCAAAGCAATGATCGCCTTCACTATCATGCCCAAAGTTAGCGCGTTCTTGCCGATGCAGACGGTGTTAGTCTCGCCACTCTGGTACTTGCTGATCATGTTTCAGCCTCACCTATTGCAGCAGGATCGCTGTAAAGCAAGCGTCCAGAGTCGGTGGCACGGAGCCAGCTAACAGTCCCGGTAAGCTGGCATAGGCTGCCTGCGTGAACCGTAAAGGTAGGACTGGATTGAGCGCCTGTAGAGAGGCTTCCTCCCACCAGCCTTACAACCTATTTTGAGCTGACTGCAACCTGGCACCACTGGGAAGACGATCGCCTCAAATTAGATGACTTCAAAGGCATCGTGGGGATGGTGAGGGGGCAACGTCTGCTGAGGGTTTACCCTCACTCCAACGGTGGTTTTGTCAGCACTGACGGCAAGCTTCAGCGAAAGGTGGATTTGACACTGCCAAACAAGTTGCTGGCAGCCGCATGAACGTAGGCTCCATTTTTTCAAAGTGCTGCTATACCGGAGAAAGCATCCGCATCAATCTACCCAAAGCTGGAAGGACAGGCATGGCAACCAACAGCAAAATTGAGTGGACAACCCATACCTTCAACCCCTGGATTGGCTGCACTGAGGTTTCACCTGGCTGCGCTCACTGTTATGCCAGAGACATGATGGAGCGTCGGTATCATCGCGTGCAGTGGGGTGTCGGTCAGCCCCGCAGTCGCACAACGGCGGACTATTGGAAACAGCCAGCGCGTTGGCAGCGGCAAGCCCAGGCGAACGGTCAGCGCGAACGTGTGTTTTGTGCGTCGTTAGCAGACTGGCTCGACGACGAAGTGCCAGTTGACTGGCTAGCAGACCTGCTTACGCTGATTGCTGCCACACCACACCTCGATTGGCTGCTACTGACAAAGCGGATTGAGCACTGGAGCGATCGCTTGCAGGCTGTCAGCCGCTTGACTCACGATGGTGCCACCATTGCAAGTACCTGGTTAGCGGGCAATGCTCCAGTGAATGTGTGGCTCGGTACTACGGTAGAGGAGCAGCAGCAGGCAAACGATCGCATTCCGATGCTGCTTAAAATCCCCACGACTCTACGCTTTCTGAGCTGTGAGCCGCTGCTAGAGGCAATCAACATCCGGCAATGCCTCCCCACCGTTGCTGATGCGAAAGATACGTGTGGGTTGGAGCCAAACCGTTTGCATTGGATCATCTGTGGTGGTGAATCGGGCAAGGAGGCGCGCACCTTCGATTTGCAATGGGCACGGTCTCTACGGGCACAGTGTCAAGCGGCTGGTGTAGCGTTCTTTTTCAAGCAGACGGGTGCTCACGCGATCGACTCCAGCCACTTACACTCAGTGCAGCGATCGCTGCAAGATCCCAAAGGTGGCAATATCACCGCACTGCCAGAGGATCTCCAAGTGCGTGAAATTCCGCTGCCAATGCTTCAACCCGTACCAGTAGGGCGCAGCAAAAAGCAAAAGCGTGTGCCCTTGCCGCTCAAGGAAGTGCTTTAGATGGTGGCTTACAACTTCAAACAGCAGTTTGTGCCTTTGATTGAGACGGGTGCGAAACAGCAAACGATCCGGTCACCACGTAAGCGACATACGAAGCCGGGTGAAGCCATGCAGCTCTATACCGGGATGCGAACCAAAGCTTGCCGGAAGCTAGTCACCCCCGATCCCCTCTGCATCAGCGTAGAGCCGTTACTGATGCATGACGCATTGGGCATCAAGCTCAAAGATCGTTGGCTGACCAAGGAGGCACTGACTCAGCTTGCCCTTGCAGACGGCTTTGCTGCGTGGGACGAGTGCTTGCGCTTTTTCAGCACTGTGCACGGGTTGCCCTTTCAAGGGGTGCTGATCAAATGGGCGGTGGCAGGTTATCAATAGCCAAGACATAGCGCAGCGATCGCGCTGTTCCATCGTTGAGGGTGCAGCGATAGACAAACGTTAGCCTACCACGCTTGACTTGCCACCGCTTCCGGTTGATGACGGCTAAAGTCCAGAGTACACTTGCAGTCATGGCAAAGACCCTGTTTGATCGAACGTTTTGTGACAGCGATGGCAACCTTGTGATCGCTCAGATGCCAAATCTCCCCCTCCTGGTTTAGCTGGCAGCGACTGTACTCAAACTCTTGTTCACCAGCGGCAACCTCTACACAGGTTTAGATGCCTTGGCGTTTGGCTCCTTGTTCACTTGGGCGTAGTAGGAACTAAAAGTGATCGCAAATCTTTATTACGGTATGCTGCTGAAAGCAATTGGCATTGGAAGAAATGGGAAAAGTCATTGCACTGTTTAATCAAGCTGGGGGAGTTGGTAAGTCAACTTTGGCAATGAATCTGGGCTATAGCTTGGCTCAGAGGAAGCGACGAGTACTGTTAGTCGATATGGACCCTCAGTCTTCTCTCACCACATTTATGGGACTGGAGCCAGAAGCACTAGAACGAACAATCTATAATGCGATCGTAGCGGAAGAAGCGTTACCGATCCATCAGAAGCTTCATGGTATGGATCTAGTGCCCCCGCAGTTGAAGCTTTCTGATGCAGAGCAAGAATTGGTGACTGCTTATATGCGTGATATTCGGCTTAAAGATGCTTTGGAGCCAGTCCGGGAGCAATACGATTTCATCTTGATCGATTGTCCGCCTAGCTTAGGCATGTTGAGCTATATTTCTTTAGTCGCAACAGATTATCTGCTCATTCCGATTCAGACGCAGTTCAAAGCCTTTCAGGGTACAGATATGCTTTTACAGACTTTGCAAAAGGTAAAAGCGAAGCCGAACCGCAATCTAAAAATAGCGGGGTTTGTGCCCACAATGTACGATAGCCGCAACTCTCATGATGAGCTAACCTTGAAAGCAATTCAGGAGCAGCTTGCCCCCCTCGGCAAAATTTTTCCCATGATTCCTAAGTCAACTGTCTTTGCAGATGCTTCAATGGATCGAATCCCATTAGCTGTTTATAGCCCCAAGCATCCCGCTAAGAAGGTGCTTGACGGAATTGCAAAAGAGATGGAGAAGCTAGAATGACCTCTAAACGTGAGCGTGTTTTTGGCGGCAAGATCACGACTCCAGTAACGTTGTTTGGAGAGGTTGACACTGTATCTGCCCCTCCTAATACAGTAGCGATTGACCATATCCAACTACCAGCCCAGCAGCCACGTCGATATTTTGATCCGCAAAAGATGGAACAACTCGTGCTCTCACTCAAAGAGCATGGAATTCTAGAGCCGTTACTGGTACGGACTCTTGAAAAGCCAGATATAGCTGTCGCCAGTCTGATTAAGACATAGACTAAGGGCAGTCGTCTCTTGGTGCTCTGCAATGGCAAAAGCTTACAGTTATGATTTCCGGCAAAAAGTGATGCAAGCGCTTGAACTGGATGGGTTCAAGAAAAGTGAAGTCAGCCAACTCTTCAACCTCAGTC
>JBGTJW010000561.1:0-9228 GCA_041744955.1 Stenomitos sp.
ACAGTTAACTTTGAGAACCGTGCCCACCAGGAGCAACTAAAAGGTGTGCTCGAAGTTTTGGGTGTACGTGAGCTAACTGGAGAAGAAGCCGATCAAGGATTGTGGGCACGGGTGCAAGATGCAGTAGCAGCCGTAACAGGCGTAGCAGGCAGCGTGATCACTCAAAATTCTGACAAGTCTGACATGAATGTTCAGGATGTGATTCGCATGGATCACCAGAAGGTTACTGTCCTCTTTACTGAACTCAACCAATCGAATGATCCGCAGAAAATCCAAGAGTACTTTGGTCAAATCTACAAAGACTTGACAGTTCATGCTAAAGCAGAAGAGCAAGTTGTGTATCCTGCTATTCGCTCTTTCTACGGCGACCATGATACTCAAGAGCTATACGATGAGCAGGCTCAGATGACCGTCTTGCTGAATGCAATCAAGTCAATGAACCCGGCTGATTCTCAATTTAAGATCAAGGTCAATCAGCTCAAAGATATCGTCATGGATCACGTGCGGCAGGAAGAGAGTACCATGTTCGCTGCTATCCGTAGTAACTGTAACAGCGACCAAACTGAACAAATGGCAACCCAATTTAAAGCAGCGAAAAGCCAGCTACAAGATCAGCTAAAGGCTGCCCTCAAATAAGCTTTAATGGTTTAGTTGTTACCTAAAAGATCAGTGGGGCGTACATCAGTTCGCCCCTTTCTTTTGAGAAGATTTACCCTTCGCTGTAACGTTTGAGCAAGCGTCCTCATTGTTTCTAAAAAACTTCTAAAAAAGGGCTGGTAGATTCTACCAGCCCAATGAGTACGGATTTATGAGCTTACTGTGCATCTTGTTTGCACTGCTTTATGGTACTGAGGTGCGAAAGTAGTTGCATCATCTAAGTTAAGGAGATGCCGCTTAATCATGTGAAGCGAAAGGGTATATTTCCATACCTGTATACGTTTAGCTTAAGCAATGGTTAAGAAAATCAAAGCTAGTTTTTTCTGTTTTCCAGGCTTATTTTATTAAACTCAAACTTTATTCTATTCGGAAAAATCCTCATCCTCTAGGAAGAGCACTTACCTAAAGCTTGTTGTTAATGTTAACAGTGATGTTACACATTTGTTAATAGTCATGGAAAATCTTGAAGATGTGATTAAGTCGGCAAAAGACGCTTTACCTAACATCACTCCTACACCACCTGGGTTCAAAACTGAGTCATCGGCTCATGACTTGAAATCGCGTTTAGAGTGGGGCGAACCTGCGCTGACTATCCTCGATGTACGCGATCGTGAAGCCTTTAATGAGGGTCACATTATGGGAGCGATGCCCATGCCTTCGGCTAAGTTAGTCGGTAACACGGTTTCAATTGCTAAACAGCGCGATATTTATATCTACGGTGCTACCGAAGCAGAATCGACGCAGGCAGCGACCCAGTTGAGAGAGGCGGGCTATACGAACGTAGCAGTGCTTAAGGGTGGTCTAGAAGCCTGGAAAGCGATCGCTGGCTCTACCGAAGGGACAGGAGAAATTGCTCACCCCGGTTCAGATGCTTACAACGTCGTTTCTCGCGTTGCCTCTCACCAAGAACTTCAGCATAAAGCAAGCCAAAAATAGTAAGGCGAAGTCTTCCAATGACTAATAGGCGTAAAAGTTTAACTGAAGTCATTGGAACAGGTACGTCATAAAGACTGTTTAATCTTTTTGATTCAACCGTCTGACCAATGTAGAAATGAGGAAATGATTTTATGGATACACTTTTTTCATTCTGTAAACGGCTGCATCTTGGCAAGCTTTTTACTGCTTTTGCCGCAGGTTTTTTGCTACTTTTAAATGTTGCTTGTAGTAATGGCACTGCTACTGATGCTCGCCCCAACAATCCGCCTGTGCAAATGGGTGGACAGAATAACCCCCACAAAGGTGGCGGAGACGGCTATACCGAATATAAAATGTCTACTGATCCCGCTGTTAAAAAGCGCGATCGTGCAGAATTACCGGGATCAGGGCTATTAGCTGCAAATGCTAATCAAACAGAACGCTCCATATCCGATCGAGTTGTTTCGGCTCGCAAGAATTCCAATGCAGGCATGAGTACAAGCCAGCCTGGAAACCCGATGAGAGATACGGTAAAAGAAGCGAAGCAGATCCCCGAGAAGCCTCAAGAAGTGATTGATCGCAGTGATCCAAATGTCAAAATCTTAGAGAAAACGGCTCAAACGTTCAAAGAAGCTGGCAAGCATTTGACAGGTGCTACTGAGAAGGCGATCGAACAATCAGGCATAGTACAGTCCGATCGTTAGTACTGATAGCGCTTTTCGGTCATGTTCAACCGTGCAGTTGATCAATAGCTTCCTTTCAATAAGGCGTGAGGCTATTTGCACGGTTTGACAGTTAAGGTCGTGGCTACTAAAACGAACATCGTCGTAGGTTTACTTAATCATCTTGATGTTTTACCTGCGGCGGTGGACTACACCCTTTCCAGCAGCGTTGCCTTAGTGCTTCTATCGCTCGGAAGTTTTAGTCCTTTAAGCAGTAGCAACACGACTCTTTAAATTAAGCAGCTTTGAAAGATTGACTATAAGGTCTGACAAAGATTGAGCAACCTAATTAGCACTAACGGAGTAATAGAATGAACAAAGTTTTTTCCTTTTTTAAGGGCATTCAGTTGAATCGGATTCTCACGATCGCCACAGTAAGCCTGTTGATGTTACTGAGTACTGCTTGCAGTCGCGCAAATGCAACCGATACATCGGCAATGAAAAATCGTGGCGTTAGCGATCCCATTACTCCAGGTCAGGTTCAGCCCTATAAAGGTGGTATGAATAACTTTGAGGACGTTGATACTAATCGCCTCGACAAAACCAGTGTCGATGCGAAAGCCAAAGCGTTGAGAGATCGGGTACAGCGCAACATTGATGAAAAAGGTATCGACAGCACTGAACAGTACGTTAAAAACTACCGCAGCGGCACACCTCTAAATGAGCGCATTGAAAACATTGGTGAAGATGTTTCTAAAGCGGCTGGTGAGGCTAAGGATAGCCTACAAGAGTTTAGCAATCGGGGTTCCAAGAACGTTGAGCGTAACGTGAAAGACGTACCAGAAAACGCTTCGCGTACCCTTGATCAAGCAAAGCAAAATGTAGAAGCGGCTGGTAAGGACATCTCCCGTGGTGTTAAAGAGCCGATCGATAAAGCGGGTAAAGTGTTGAACCGTGCGGGTGAGTTTGCTCAAGATAAGGCGGCTGATTCGGCTGATGCTGTTAGACGTTCAGTAAACTAAACTCCTTGACGGACTAACTTTTCTAGCAAGTTGTGGAAACAAGTAATGCAAGTGTCTCGCCTATGAGGGCAAGATACTTGCATTACAGCTATAAGCCTTAAAATTTCAGTACGAGAAGTAGATGCTCTTTAAAGCGTTCTTGTCAGCAGGAGAACTAAACTAAGCATTACTTAGCGATCGGGTTTTGATTGCGCTCAACCTGCCTACATAACAGTTCTCACTTAAATGCGGTACAAGTTTTTAGTTTGAAGCAGAGGGCAGGAGGCATAAGGAAAACCGCAATCTTCTTTACTTCTGCCCTTTACCCTCTGCCTGCTCGCGACTATACTCCACTTGACTAAAAACCGCTATATACAGGACTGCGAACATTGAGACTTTGGCGTGAGCGCTCAGTCGAATGCGAAGTCCAAATGCATCATATAAATCATTACGCCCAACTACCTAATAGTCATCATAAATACTAACGATCGCGCATTGAAGCTAATAGGAATGAAGCCAAAGTGCCCCTAAAGACTATGGGAGTGCAGTTGGTTCCAATTTCAAATAGTGCGATTGCTAAATTCTTTGCTCAATCCTGGTGTAATTGAACGGTGAAAAGCTTCTGGGATGAGGCTTTCAGATAACATTCCGCCTGGTTATGCAAACGACATTGCTGATGATGTAACAATCTGTAACTTTTGGTAGAGTAGGCATCCTTTATGAATCGTTACAGTGATGGAATCAACTGAGTTAAGGAAATCAACCATGCAATCCTCTACTGATAAATCCGTTTTAACCCCCACAGCCGCTCCTGCTTTTAACGGCAAGGACCGCAACGCATGGCTGTTTGGTTGGACTCCTCAAGCTGAACTTTGGAACGGTCGTCTGGCAATGATTGGCTTTGTAGCCTACCTGCTTTGGGATCTTGCTGGTTACAGCGTTGTCCGTATGCTTCACCTCGCTTCTTAAGAACGGTTTCTTAAGGGTATTCACGTTGAACTCAATCTCCAATCTCTAGGCAAGAAATGTAGCTGCTAGCATCAACCCGCACTGGGCATTGCTAGCAGCTTTTTTATCTGCATCAATCGCGGGGAGGCAGTATATAAAGTCGGGGCGATCGCCACCTTGAAACGACCGTCTGCCAAGTTTCTTCCTGGCGTTTAGCTATCTGTAGCGCTGTCAAACGTGCGATCGCCAACGCTTGTCCCTATTGATTCAATCATTCACGCAATGCGGCATTATCCTTTAAACGGCGTAACGCAATTCAGTACCATTGAGAGATCGGGTTTCGACTGCGCTCAACCTGCTTGTACATGAGACTGAGAGCAGTGAGACTTCAATGTGAGCGTTCGATCGGAGTGCTTAAGCCGAAGGGTGCTTAGTCGAACGCGAAATTGAGATGCATCTTATCAATCATTCAAATAATTACGCCTAGCTACTTACAAACGTTGCTACAGCACGGCTTAACAGAGGCTCCCCCTTCAGATAGACAATGCCTCTTCCCAGTGATGGACGGACGAAACGGTCATTCTCAGTAGCTTAGAAGGGTGCTTTAAAGCGTTGACCCATTTGCTTTTGCTATCAGGCTTTTGCTATCGGGATGGGCAACACACAAATTGCGCTCATTAAAACGTGCGTTAAACAAACAGAAATAAAACCATTTTTAGGAGCAGAAATGCAACTTAAGCCAATAGCACAGCAGGTCGTCGCCATTGTTGGAGCCTCCAGTGGCATTGGGCGGGAAGCCGCACTTCGCTTTGCACAACGCGGTGCCAAGGTTGTAGTGTCAGCTCGGAGCGAGTCAGGGTTGGCATCGTTAGTGAATGAAATTCATCAGCTTGGTGGAGAGGCAACTGCGGTTACAGCGGATGTGGCTGCCTTTGAGCAGGTGCAGGCGATCGCAGACAAAGCCGTTGCCACTTACGGACGCTTGGATACCTGGGTTCACTCCTCCGCAACGGGTGTCTTTGCCCCGTTTGAACAAATAACACCAGAAGAGTTCAACCGTGTCATTGATGTCACCTTGATGGGACAGGTTTATGGTGCAATGGTTGCCTTACCTCATCTGAAGCGTGAAGGGCAGGGTGCTTTAATCCATATTTCTTCGATGGAAGGGCGACGGGGACTCCCGTTGCAAAGCCCTTATTCCTGCGCCAAGCATGGTGTGGAAGGTTTCCTTGAATCGATTCGAGTGGAATTGCAGCACGAAGGCAGTGGAGTCAGTGTTACCAGCATTAAACCAGCGGTAATTAATACGCCGTTTTATAACAATGGTTTGACTAAACTGGGCGTGAAACCAACGGGTATTCCTCCTTACTACGAACCCAGTCTGGTTGTGGATGCCATCCTCTATACCGCTGAACATCCCACACGCGATTTTATCGTGGGTGACGTTGGCAAAGTGTTGGATGTGCTGCAACGAGTTTCTCCAGGGTTGGTTGATTCCATGCTGGTGGTAGCAGGTTTCAAGGGGCAGAAGACAGATGAATTGAAATCAGCAGATGCACCCAATAATCTCTACGAGCCAGTAGCAGAGCACGATCGCATTGAAGGTGACTTTGGCAATCTGACGATACCGAGCGTGACCGACTGGTTCGATCGTCATCCTGCACTCGTCTGGGGTGTTGCTGGCACTGTGGGAGCCGCCGTTCTAGCCCTGCTGGCAACCCAGTCATCCGGTGGCAAGAGTTAAGCAGCGGGTGAACACGAACTACGAACTGGAATGAGACAGAGCCAATTTCATAGAGCTTTGGTTTTAGCAAACGGCATTAACAAATACGATCGCAGGAGAACGTGAAATTATGGAAGAGATTACGACCATTCAAACCGATCAACCGTCAACTTCATCGCCTGGTGAGACGGAACGGTGGGCTTCAATCATTGGCGGCGGTGCCATGGTGCTTTTTGGTTTGCAACAGCGATCGCTGCGTGGTGTCTTGACTGCCATAGCGGGTGGTAGCCTTGCCTATCACGGCGCTCAAGGTGAAAAGAGCCTTCCTGATGTCGTCACCAGTGCCGTTGGTTTGAACAAGGTCATTCGAGCCGAGCGAACGGTGACAATCAATAAGCCAGCCGCAGAACTTTATGCCTACTGGCATGATTTTGCAAACCTGCCGACATTTATGAAGCACGTGCAATCCGTTACCGTGATGGATATGCGGCGATCGCACTGGGTCGCAAAAGCCCCCATGGGACAAAGTATTGAATGGGATGCCGATCTGATTGACGATCGTCCCAATGAATTAATTGCATGGGTATCGATCGAAGGTGCTGATGTGGATAATTCTGGTTTTGTTCGCTTCAAGCCTGCTCCTGGCGATCGGGGCACTGAAGTGAAAGTTGTCGTCGAGTACAATCCTCCCGGTGGCATTTTGGGCAGTGCGTTAGCCAAACTGTTTGGTGAAGAACCCGAACAACAAATTGGTGATGAACTTAACCGCTTTAAGCAATTGATGGAAGCGGGTGAAATTGCCACAACCGAAGGTCAGCCAGCTTGTAGATAAAGCAATGTTGATCCAAACCTTAGATTTTACCAAGGAGTTTTTTGTGATTTGTATAACGCAATTACGTAAACACTTCAGCGCTCTCGTCGCCGTTGTGTTGCTTTTAAGTGCTCTATTTGTTGGTGATCTTCAGACTACTGCGATCGCGGCACCACTGACTCCCGAAGCGGCAGCGTATGAAATTGATCAGTCTGCCAGCCCGGGTGAGGCTCATTCCAGGCTTGAGGATAAAGCTAAGAGTTACAAAAAAGATTTACGGAAAGACTCTGCTTACACCAAGCAAACAGCCCAAAAAGCAACTGAACACGCCAAAAATGCGATCGAGCGTGCGGCTGACAACGTACGAGACAAGCTCAACCTGGATGAACCTCTACCGCAAAGCACCAAAGATTTCTTGAATGACATTAAGCCATAAACGCAGTATCCACAAAGGCAATGTTGTTTAACCCTCGCAAACGTTAACTTATACCTACTTTTTCGCAAAGGATAGATTCATGAATCGGATTGCTCAACTACGTAAGTTTTTCACTCTTTCGCTGCTCACAGTTGCTTTGGTTCTAGGCACAGCGTTTAGCCATGTGACCCAAAGCGCTTTGGCGGCTGACTCTCGCGCTACTAACGATGTATCTAACGTTAAGGGTGATAGCAGCGCTGTCAATCGGTCTTACCACAACCTTCAAGCGGCAACTCAGGATTATCGCCGCGCCTTCCGCACGGGTGAAGAGGGTGGAACGCCCCCAGGGAAAAATACGCCCCAAAGTAAGCGTAATACTGGCACCAAACAAGCGGCTAAAAATGTGGGCAAGAATACTCGTGGTGCCTTTGAACGTGCGGCTGATGCTGTAAAAGACACCTTCGATTAGATCCTGGCTACGAGTGCATGATTTCGCCTCAATTAATTTACTGTCGCTGGGAGTTTGTCTTTAATGAAAGCAGTGTGCTGGCATGGTGCCAACGATGTTCGGGTCGATAATGTGCCCGATCCTAAAATTCTCAATCCTCGCGATGCGATCGTCAAAATCACTTCTACCGCCATTTGTGGCTCCGACTTACATCTTTATGATGGTTTTATTCCTACAATGAAGTCGGGGGATATTCTGGGTCATGAGTTTATGGGAGAAGTGGTTGAATTAGGCGCTTCGGTGAAAAACTTGCAAGTTGGCGATCGCGTCGTTGTTCCTTTCACTATTTCTTGTGGCAGTTGCTATTTTTGCAGCCGCGATTTGTCGTCCCTTTGTGATAACAGCAATCCCAATGCCTGGATGGCTGAGAAACTCTATGGCTACTCTGCCGCAGGCTTATTTGGATATTCCCATTTGTTTGGTGGTTACGCGGGTGGGCAGGCAGAATATGCGCGTGTGCCCTTTGCTGATGTCGGTCTGTTTAAGATTCCCGAAGGGCTGACGGACGAGCAAGTTCTGTTTCTCACCGATATTTTCCCCACTGGCTACATGGCAGCCGAAAACTGCAACATCCAACCCGGTGATACGGTTGCTATTTGGGGTTGCGGTCCAGTAGGGCAGTTCGCTATCCGCAGTGCCTACTTGCTGGGTGCGGAACGGGTAATCGCGATCGATCGTGTTCCCGAACGTCTGCAAATGGCAAAAGAACAGGGTAAAGCAGAAGTCATCAACTACGAAGAAGTGGATGCTGGCGAAGCGGTGAAGGAAATGACAGGTGGGCGTGGTCCTGATTCCGTGATTGATGCGGTTGGGATGGAAGCCCACGGCACTGGTATTGATGCCATCTACGATAAGGCAATGCAAGCCGTCCGTATGGAAACCGATCGACCCACAGCGCTCCGTCAATTGATTCTTGCCTGCCGCAAAGGTGGACACGTTTCAATGCCAGGTGTCTACGGTGGTTTGCTAGATAAAGTGCCGATGGGTGCCGCGTTTAACAAAGGGTTGACTTTTAAGATGGGGCAAACTCACGTCCATCGTTATCTGCAACCACTGTTGGAGCATATTCAAAACGGTGACATTGATCCCTCGTTTGTGATTACCCATCCGATGTCTCTGGCTGATGCCCCACGAGGGTATGAACTCTTTAAGCACAAGAAAGATAACTGTATCAAGGTTGTGCTGAAGCCGTAAGGTCAAAACAGCGTTCTGCAACATCGTTGGTGATGCAGAACGCTATTGAAGACAAATATGTTTAACATTGCTGCACTCAGCGATCGGTTGAACCAGTGGCTCATACCAATGCAAAAAAGGCTGGTTATAGATTCCAGCGCCTGATCCCCCTCAATCTCTGCAATAAGAGATGTCCGTAGCAGGGCTAAATTAAGCACCACTTTGAGGTCGGGTTTCGGCTGCGCTCAACCCACCGACACAAAGAACCGAAAGGCAGCTTAGGATCGCGGATTAAATAACTTTCACTTCTTGTCAAGGTTGTGGTTTGACGGTGTAGTTCCAACGGGGTAGAAACTCGTCGAATACAATCTGCATATTTTCCTTAAATTCGGCGCTGACTTTGCGCCCGGTTTGA
>JBGTJW010000562.1:0-2052 GCA_041744955.1 Stenomitos sp.
CTGGGTTGAGCGCTGTTTCAATCGCTTAAAACAATTCCGCCGGGTTGCCACCCGTTATGAGAAAAAGGCTGAAAACTACCTCGCCATGCTGACTCTAGCCTCTATCATGATGTGGTTATAGTTTTAAAACAGTCCCTAGCCTTATCTCGTTCCACGACAACCTCTGCCTTGGGACATAGCATAATCACTGACAACGGCACATCTCGAAAATTAGCCACCACCTTAGCTAGTGTCGAACCAATAATGATATCTTGATAGACAACAGTGAAGCCCGCTTGGAGATAGTGCCGTGCTGCCGTTGCTGCTAGACGATACCGCAGTTGAAGCTGCTGGTATGCCTCGTCTGACAAATTTAGGGTCATTTCCGCTTGTCCATTCACAATCATGCAACGAAAGATATCGCCACGCAGATGCACACTTTTGGTCAGTCGTTTGGCAAGGGCTTGGGCAACGCTCGATTTCCCAGCGGCCCTATTCCCGGTAATCAAAATGATTCGTGGCTGAGGGTTCGCTGTCACTTGTTTACGCCGTGCTGCTGGTTTCATCCTTGACCTCGGTTGTGATGACGAAAGCCTTTAATTCGACCATCTGCCCGTCGCGAAAACGCCAAACATCACAGTACGAGTAATCAGCCGCTTTTCCGTCTTTGTCCTTCAGTGTGATGTCGCCGAGTGCTACGACGAAATCACCCTCAGCAATGAAGTGAGCGACCCTGAACTTGGGCGGCTCTACGTAGGTTGTTGCCATCCACTGGCGAACGGCTGCTTTTCCGTTCAGGGTCCTGTCGCCTACAAATGTCCATTCCGTGTCGTCGGTGCAGAACGACAAGAATCCTGCATAGTTGCCTGTAGCGATCGCCGCGTTTGCCGCTTCTAGGATTGCTTTATTATTCTCTGACATTTGAATCTCTCCTGTACATACCCGATGAAACACTTGCTCTGATTAGGTTTTAGCTCGTGAGCATTGCCTACTCTACTGACTCTATTGTTTCCAGGGGAGCGGCGATCGATAGGGGGTTTCGCGCCTATCCAGGACTTCCCAAGTTGTAGGATTGACTTGCCCTGTGACTGGGATTTCGTACCGTTGCTGTAAATCTCGTATTGCAGAAGCTGTAATCTCACCAAAGATGCCATCGACGATCGCACCACTTGGATTGCCTAATCTCACGACTGCGGCTCCTAAAAAGCCATTGTCAAGAAGAATACGCTGCAACAGTTCCACGTTTCTACCGCGATCTCCTTGGCGCAAGGTGGGTAAGGTTAAATCAGTGTAGGCAGTTGCGATCAGAACGGGTGATGTTTGCTGTGAAGAAATGCTGTGTGCGATCGCTGGATGAGTGAATGAACCTCCGAGCAACCCTGTAGCGATTGTTAGTAATCTGAAAATGGTTTGAAGTTTCATGATTGTCCTACTGATGGATCAGTTCTAGTTAGCATCAATTTCGTGTCGGAGTTATTACTCCATCTGCTTGCTCCGATCGGTGTAGAGCAGCACTGCCACTGACGCAAAATTCACGGAACAATTGCAGTAACACGGATTTCAATCCGCATCGTTGGCAGTCCAAGAGCCGCGACTCCTACCTGTGTCCAAATGGGGGCGTGGTTGGGCATGTAATGGCGATAGAGCCTGACCATCACCTCGTTAACCTCCGGGGGAAACCCGCCAACATGGTAAGAATTGACGTGGACAACATGCTCCCAACCAGCACCGGCAGTCGCCAAGGTGCGCTCTACGTTCCGAAACGCCTGGGCGATCTCATCCACAAGCGATTCTGGGATTTGCAGGTTGTCGTCCCAGCCACCTTGACCTGATGTCTCCACTCGATCGCCAATTTTTACCGCTTGCGAGTAGTGCGATTTATTCAGCATGTATTCCCCATAACCAGGGGTAACAAAAAACTTGGGCTTATTCATGGTGTTCCTCATGTAATGCGTTTGACTCTATCTCGCGTTGCCAAAACGAGTTTGTTTCGGCATCATCCGATTTAGACACTAATGTTCAGAATTCACTTGCCATGTAATCACAATGATTTCTGCAAACAGTAAGACAACT
>JBGTJW010000563.1:0-2404 GCA_041744955.1 Stenomitos sp.
CCTTCAGACCTTTCCTCGCGGAAACGCCTTTGCCTTAAGCTAGTCGTTATCGTCACTCGGATCTTTTCGATCATTTGGACGTTGGTTCTCCGACAGGGGACTTTCACCCCATGAGTTCACGCCCATGCTGGGCGTACACAATGAACCGGCAGCAGCGGGCACCACGCCAGCCAAAATTTCTGACTATCTCAACGTGCTGCGTCGGGAATGCGAACAAGAAATCCGCATGGTCAACGATCTCTTGGCGCTCCAACAGCTTGAGTCCGGTACTCAGGAGTTGCTACCAATGCCGCTGCTGTTGCAAAACTGGCTTTTACAGTTCGTCGAACCCTTTGAAGCACAGGCGTTAAGCCAGCAGCGGCAGCTCAAGCTGGAGCTGCCGGCGGATCTGCCACCCTTGACCACTGATTTCACTCTGCTCGAGCGCCTCCTGTCACATCTGCTGGACAACGCTTGTAAGTTCACCCCCAAAGGCGGACAAATTACGGTCACGGCTTCTGCCTTAGCGGGGCGGCTGCAAATTCAGGTCATCAACTCAAGCGTAGAGATGCCAGCGGACGCGTTGGCACAAGTCTTCGACAAATTTTACCGCATCCCCACTGATGATCCCTGGCAGCACAATGGCACAGGCTTGGGATTAGCTCTGGCAAAGGCGTTAGCCCTGGCGTTGGGTGGCGCGATCTGGGCAGAAAGCCATAGTGGGCAGACCTGCTTTACCGTTGAGCTACCGTGTCAGGAGAGTCTGGTTGTCACTCCGCAGGATCTGCTGATCAGCTACGTGGCTTATTACGTGAGTCGGGGCAAAAGTGTTCTCAGTCCCCATCAGGGCGTGCTCCCCTTTGAGGGCGAGGTCTATCACTATTGGGGGTACCATCGCGACTTTCTCGCTTTTTGGCAACGGCTATCGCAACGGCACGACTTCCCTGAACTGTCTCTACAGGGTGATGCTATCGCCTTTCAAGCTTTTCTAGGCAGCGGCTATACGGTGACAGAGTGCGCCCGTTGCAGTCTTCCCATTCCGACCGCGACCGGTCATACCTACACCACACCCAGTTGTACGCTGTGTCACGAACCTGTGCGGCAAGCCTGTCAGCCGCAAGCGTTGCCGCGTCATCCAAGTGGTGCAAGAGATGTAACGGCGGTGCTGGTGATCGGTGCTGGTGATCAATCCGATCAGGCACTCAAAGACTCGCTAGCAATCAATGGTTTTAATGTCACATTCATGGCTGATCCACAGATGATCGACGCGGACTCGCTACCGTCGTTGGTCGATCTAGTAGTGCTGGATGCCGATTCAGAAGCAGAGGCACAGGACTGGACAACCACCCTCGCTTGCTATCCTCAACTTCAGGGAGTGCAAATGATCGCATTGAGTGCCCAAAATCGGTTCAGCATCCCTTGGGCGGAGCGCCCTTTAAGCATTGCAGATTACCTACTATCGCCGCTGGGCGGTACTCGTTTATCCCGTTGTTTCGGTCGAGCCGCATCACCTTCACTCGTCGCGGCGTCATCCCAGATACATTGGTTTCCCCGCTAAAGATTTGAGGTGTGTGGTCAAGACGGCATCGCAATCCCCTATTCGGGTATGGCAATGATCCGTGTAATTGAGCATTATTCTGACTTTTCTCTCATTCCAAAGTCGCTCAAACCCGCATTCTTACGTTCTAAACCCGTCAATCAGATCTGTCAGAAAGCAACTCCTGAAAGTATTACTGAACAGGCGGTTCAAGCAGGGCAAACGCATCTAAATTCGTCGGAGAATATACATAGCGTCAATGCTTCAAACATGCGCTAGATCTGGAGAGTTGGTTGTCAATAAGGCTTTAGCTATTAGGAATATTCGCAACAATCTGTCAGAATTTCACCTTATTGACATGATGCGTTTGCCTTGGCGGTTCAAGCTTGTCGTGATACAAAATTGCACGAATCGTGATACCGTTGGCGAATATATTACAACTACCCTTACAAGCGTGATACAAGGATTGATGGTTAATGAAAGATCAAGCGCTTCAGCAGTTGTCACATTTTTGTAATCCTGCTGGTAGCACATTCGCCAACAGTATCGAATCGTTGTCATACCCGATAGTTAAACTTAGTCCCTAAACCGCAGCATTTGCAGAACTTGCTTCATAATTTGGTTTGGGTCTAGTTTGATTAGGTGGGAGAGTTGAGATGCGCTTCATCGTTTGTCACAGCAGAGTGATCGCCTCAGCCGTTGTGCTTGGCACACTCGTGTCTCAGTCTGCCCTAGCAGAACTGTCACCTCAAGACGTGCCAGGACCGCTAGCCACTAGTGCCGTGCTTGAAGACGGCACTGCACTCAATCAAGTCACCTCCGTCTCGCAGCTAGAAGATGTACAGCCAACCGACTGGGCCTTTCAGGCGCTGCAATCGTTGGTTGAAC
>JBGTJW010000564.1:0-3899 GCA_041744955.1 Stenomitos sp.
TCCTTTGAGCTTCTGCCTCTTGACAAGTTTGCAGTAAAGTGGCGCTATCGTGAAACGCAAAGCAAATCAGTTGCTGACAACGGGAGACAATTTCCTGATTGCACAGTGAACTGGCTTCTGCGAGGGACAGCTGATCATTACCAGCGTTTTCCACCAAATGCATTACCTGTTCTAGTTGCTGACGCGATTCGTATGGCTGACGCTCCAAACTTTGGGGCAAAATCACTGTCAACAGGTTAGGATCTGCCCGCATAGCACCTCGAATGGCGGCTGAGTTGGTTCCCGTAGCACCAGAAGTGAGCAGATGATTCCCGGATAAAACCAAGGCATAGCTCATCATTTCAATTAGATGCTGATGAGTAAGAGGAACGTGCCGCGAACCCAGTAAGGCAATACGCTTAGAGCCTGTTTGCTGGATCGTCGCCAGTTCCTGGGCTAATGTATCAATTTTAGGTAGGTCTATTGACTGACTCAAAGACGAAATCAGATTGAACAACCTTGCTATTCTAGCAAACAAGGTAGCTGCTGGAATTGCTGTCTTGCAGCATAAATCTGGAAAAGCTCAACTGCCCAGTAACTGGATGGCTTCGTCACACCAAGCCAGGCACTCAGTTTCATAACGGATGCCATTGCGGAGAGTTAGGTAGCGAAATTTTGCTGGTAAAGGCAGTTCTTGAGGATCATCAAAGTACCTTAAAGAGGTATCCAATGGTGTTAGTTTCAGTTACGCGCTTGCATCTCAAATCGCCCCTATATGGACCAGCCTTCTTGTGGCACACGGCACTGAGTACATGGCAAATCATCAATACTCCTGGATTTCTGGGTGGTAAGCTATTCGGAGATGCTCGCGGAGGTTCTTGGACACTGACTACTTGGGCTTCAAAGTCAGCAATGCAGAACTATCGCAACTGCGGCGCGCAGCGCCAAGTCATGCCTTACATTCAGAAATGGTGTGATGAAGCTGTAGTTGTTCACTGGGAGCAAGCAGATAGCAACCTACCAGATGCGGTGGAGGCTCATCGCCGCATGGTAGAGACTGGTCATTTTACCAGAATATCTACTTCCTCCACCGCTCATTTGGAGCGAAGAATTGCGGAACCGTCGTCACCTGTTATTAAAGGACTGCCGCTGCGTCCCAGAAAAAAAAGTGAGTCTTAGAGGGTTTGAAAATCAAACCTAGCGCTACTGCAAAGCGATCGCTGGCTCTAAGCCAAGTTGGGCTAGCAAGCGGTCAATATCAAAATGTTTTGCCATCAGTTGACGAATACATTGGACTTTAATCGGTTCGTGTAAACGCACTTGACCAAAGGTGCGATCGACAATTTCCACAGTTGTCAGAGTATCGAGGTCAACTGACAAAATGGGAATTTCTAGTTCTTCAGCTTTGGAGAGGATGAAGGGGGGAGGAGGAAGTTGTCCTGTGAGAATTAGACATTGAGTCGAACTTTCCAAAGCTGCTAGCTGAATTTCCACGCGATCGCCTCCTGTGATCACAGCCATATTCTGCCGCTTGTGGAAATATTTTAGAGCCGCGTTGACATTCATTGCCCCAATCGCTAAGCTTTCTACCATCAAATCCAGGCGATCGCGGCGACAGAGGACTTCTGCTTGCAACTGGTTTGCTAGTTCGGCAACGCTGACACTCCTCAGTAAGTTACTTTTTGGCAGCATTCCTAGCACAGGAATACCTTGTTGCTCTAAAAATGGGCGCATCTGGGTGTCAACAGCTGCTAATTGTTCAGCAGGAATATCGTTAAGCAAGACACCAATCAAGCGATCGCCTAAGCGGTGCTTAGCAGACAATAGTGACTCAATTGAGAGAAGCGATTTGTAGCGAACTACCAAAAGAACTTTGGCATCGACTCTTTGAGCTACCTGAAGTAAAGACAAGTCAAACAGGCTACCCTCTTCCAACGTACCGGGACCTTCCAACAAAGCTAGATCCCCATTTGAGTTTTGGAGATATTGCGTTATTTGCTGCTGATAATTTATCCGATCTTCACCACGTAAGCGTCTAAGTATAGTTTTTTCATCTAGAGCCAAGAGAGTTGGAAGCAGCCGATTCTGCGACAGTTTGAGAATCTCAGTCACGAACTGGACATCTTTTTCTACCACTGCTGCTGGGGATTCACCTAAACAAGTACCCAGCGGTTTCCCGTAGAGAATATCCAATCCTTTTTCCTGAAGCTGATGAGACAAACCCAACACCGTCGCCGACTTACCACTGTAAGCCTCGGTTGACCCAATCAACAAATATTTAGCAGATTTCGGCACGCACTCCCTCCTAGTTTCAAATTCTCACCAAACTCGGCTTCTTCATTATTCTAGGTTGAAGATGGGGTTAGCGGTTAGGGGTTAGGGACTAAATGTCTATCTCCTCACTGGGTGGAGTGGGCATCCGGGTTAGTGTCATGAATTATTCGCGGTAATGTCAGGCAGCAGAAAAAGGCGTAAAACCAGGAGATACCGACGAGATTGAAGGTGTCTCCCATGACTATCGTTGAACGAGAGCAACAAATCCTGCGTGTGCGTCAGCAAGGGTTGCATCCTGAACTGGATGAAGAACTTGCTGCCAGGTTGAGAACGGAAGTCGTCGCGACGGTCAAGACCGTTTTAGAGAGTGCTTGGCGCGAAGAAGTGACGGAATTTCTGGCGCAGATAGAGGGCAAGAAGCCGCATCGGTCAGGCTTCTACCGTCGCGGACTGAACACGCAGTATGGACATATTGCGGAGCTGAGGGTGCCGAAGTTACGACAACGCAACCTGGAGCGAGAGTGGCAGGTCTGGGAGCGCTACCAGCGCAGTCTGGGCAACTTGCTCGATTGGATGTGCTGTTTATATGTGATGGGACTGTCGTTGCGCGACCTGCAAGAAACCTTATATTTTCTAGTAGGTCGAGTTCTATCGGTAAGTGCAGTGAATCAAATTACGCTCCATGTACAGCGACAACTAGAGGCGAAACGGCAAGTGCGCTTGAGTCAAACCCCGGCAGTGATCCTCGTGGATGGGGTGTGGGTAGAGATTCAGTACGTGGTTGCCGATGAATTCAAGGAAGACCAATCAGGGCATTTACGGCAATGTCGGCAGGTGGAAGAACGGGTGGTATTAGCGGTGATGGCAGTCTGGGCAGACGGTCGTCATGAACTACTACATTACCAGGTCGCAGCAGGGGAGAGTCAAGCGACTTGGACGACATTGTTTGAGCATTTGATCGCCCGTGGATTTGACCCGCAAGTGCTGAAATTAGTCAGCAGTGACGGTAGTTTGGGCTTACCTGCGGCAATTTCCACCTGTTTTCCTAACGCCCAACAACAACGCTGTATTACTCATAAAGTCAGAGGGATTGAGCGGCATCTTAAGTATGCCCAGTTGCCTCCAGTAGTGGCTCAAAATCAGCCTCTCAACCCCACGGACGCTAAGCAACAACGTCGCTTTGAGATCACCTCAGATGCCTATGACATTTTCTCTGCACTCGACGAATCAGATGCGCCATGCCGCTTTCAAGCCTTCGAGCAAAAGTGGCAGTCGCTTGAACCCAATGCCGTGCGTACCTTCCTCAAGGACAGTCCGTTGACCTTGACCTTCTATCAGTTTGATCTCAGCCTGCACACTCATATCCGTACTACTAACCATCTCGAACGCTTGTTTCGAGAATTTCGCACGAAATCCGATGAGATTGGCGCATTCCCTCATCAAACCAGTTGTTTGACTAGTTTTTGGCTCGTGCTAGAGCGAGATCATGCCAAACATGACCGTAAAGCTTCCGCGAATAATTCATGACACTAACCAAAAACAGGTCAACGTCAGAGATGGCAAGGGGATGGAAAGTCGAGTAACAATGTTACCGACAAGTCTGATTGAGGAGTTGCAATTTAATTTACAGATTGCCAAGCGTCTAC
>JBGTJW010000565.1:0-2544 GCA_041744955.1 Stenomitos sp.
GAACCCGATCGAGAAATTGTTGATACGCCACTACACTGAGATTACCGATCGTGCTACCTAAAAAGATCAGCATCCGGTTTTCCAATTCAGCCGAGGGCAGTTGATCGAGCGCCTGCTCATAGGTGCCAGCCAATCCGCACAGTTTGAGTTTGGGGTATTGATGCAGTAGCTCCAGTGCGGTGGTTTTAAGGATGCCAGCGCTGACATCGATCGGGCAATACTGCAACTGGTCATTAAACTGGCTGTATGCCTCTAGCAGCAAGCGGGTTTTGCGAGAGCTGCCGCTGCCTAGCTCTACCAATTCGCAAGCACCTGTTAGTTGGGCAATTTCAGGGGCATAGGTTTCTAAAATTGACTGCTCAGTGCGAGTGGGATAGTACTCTGGCAAATCACAAATTTGTTCAAAGAGTTGAGAGCCGCGATCGTCATAAAAATAGCGGCAAGGGAGCGTCTTTGGCGTTTGCTCTAACCCTTGAATGACATCTTCTCCCTCGCGGCTTGTTGCCTCTGACGAATTGAACGTGATCCAGCGTAGGCGAGCTAATTCTGATTGCACAATGGTCACTAAACGGATCTCCTTGCGTAATGGCGACGGTGTATTTCTCGTTCCCCAAGTTGCTGAAGCAATCACTAACGACTGCTGAGGCAATTGCTCACGACTGATGATGCCTCCAGGCGAGCGATCGCTCCCATCTTTCAAGACGCTGCAAACGGTGCTCTTGCCTAACGCCTTAATCGAGTAGTCATACAGATCAAGACGAAGTGCAAAGCGAAAAATCCCAGTCCCTCTTCACTTCCAGGGGTTTAAGCCCATACAGTCTTAAGCCAGTCAGTTATGGAGGTATCAGCCTTTAAAGGCTGACAAAAACTCTGTTGTCTCAAGCAAGGGGGAAACCTTGAGACAGCAAGAAGCTCAGGCTTAGGCTACCAGAATGTGTCTTCTTATGGAGATTAAAGCCTTCTCTAGAGCATTTGCGTCTGCCTTTAGGTGAAAGGATCAGCAAGCGTTAACGAAGAACACGCCGATCGATAGAGGTGATGTAAGCGTAAACCTCTGTCTCTAGTCTGTTACTGTCTCCAGTCTGTTGCGTTGAGCCGCGATCGTGCTGAAGCCATGCTTAAAAATTGGTGAGAAGATGCAGGCGCAAAACTTTAAGGACGCTCTAGAGCCGCCTCAAATGATGATGTCCTGGCACAATCACAAGGCTTTAGCAGAGGGTCAGCCGGACATTGCACTGCCCCGTTCGTTGACTGAAAGACTAACGGTGGCACCTTGGCAGCTTGTTGAGACGCACAAATTGCTGTCACGACCTGGTTGGTTGGCTTCGCGATCGCCACGGCTGCCGTGTAGCTTTTTAAGCCTTCAGCTTTTGGGATGGCGGTAAGCTGAGCTTGATTGTTGTTGGGTACTGTGAGCTTGTAGGTGTAGTCGCTATGAGTGGCGATCGGGACAGCCGCAAATCGCTCCAGTTCCTCCAATGTGGCGGCAAAGCGAGTGTTCTGGCGATAGAATGCCTGCTGTGCCTTATTCATTGTGCCCAGGTAGTTTCTAGCCGCTGTCTGCTGCTGGTCGCGCGTACGCTCTGCCTTGAACTGACTGGACATCTGGCTGCTAGAAGCGATCGCAGAGGACTGATCACCCGCTTTTCGTTCCGCACCACCCCAGGCATAGGAGTGGGCAAGGAGCGCGACCGCTCCACCCGCAGCAAAAGACACCACTGTTACAAGTGCTGACACCTTGAGATAGTTAACCGAGCGATCGCTCGTTGGTGAGTCGTTGAGTGCTTCCTGGCAAGAGCGATCGCGCCAGGGCAAGCGCATATTGATCTGTTGGCGTACGTCATTCCACGTTGCCAAAACATTAGACCAAGACGCTTGAGGTAGTGAAGCTTGAGAAGATGATTGAGACGGTGAATTTTGAGAACGTAAAGCTTGGAGGTTTGCTTTGAACTTGCTCCAGCGTTGCTTCCACGGATCAAATTGGGTTGAACGATCGCTCGAAGAATCCGTCACAACATTAGAATCCGAGGCGTTAGAATCCGAGCTAGTAGAATCTGGGACGTTAGACTCTGGAGCGCTAGAAGGTATCTCTGAAGTTTCAGCTACGGGCGATCGAGGCACTGCAAACGTTTCAACCCAGTAAGGCTCTTCCTCGCCGAGGCGCTGCCCATACACCTGCACCTGTTGAATAGACGCAACGCCCAAACGGAGAATGCCCCGTTGCACAAACGCTACCAGTGTTTGGGCATTTAACGGACGAGCAGCATTGAGAACCACATGGAGACAATCCACTTCAACAAACGTCTCTGCTGTTACGCCCTGTGGCTCCAGCGCGGCATTAATGAGTGTCGCGATCGCCTGTGGATCACCCTGTTTTGCAAGTTCGAGTAGATGCGGCTGAGTCATGGCAAAGCACTGAGGGAACGAATTTGACTCGACAAATCATTTAGCATCAGGATACTCGCAAACCGACGATCGGGCACAAAGTCAACGAAGCCCCCAGCAAGACTCTCACCGTGTTTCAGAACAGTTCTTTGGGCAAAC
>JBGTJW010000566.1:0-16794 GCA_041744955.1 Stenomitos sp.
GGGTTGCCACCCGTTATGAGAAAAAGGCTGAAAACTACCTCGCCATGCTGACTCTAGCCTCTATCATGATGTGGTTATAGTTTTAAAACAGTCCCTAGTTCTGAAGCTGATGCCTCAAAAGTGAGATTTTGCTGCCTCTACGGCTAAAAAGTACTCCAGCTATGGATTCTCAAGATTGGCAAACCGCTCGGTAAAAATAACCTCGCTTCGGTTTGCCAAATCTTGAATGAAGAAAAAGGTAGGCTCAACCCATGCTTGGGGCGTATGGTAGCTGTCCCCTTCCTGCCAATGCATCGCTCTATAAATAGAAAGAAATTATTGGCAGTCAGCACCTGTAATTCGGTATCCTTGTCACTATGTTGATAGCTTTAGTAACAAAAACTGCTTCCTGATGTAAAGTGGCGCAACCCTACATCCATGACATGAGCGACCGTCCTGCACAAGTCAGGATAGTTTAACCACATCACTTACCGGAAACGGACAGCTACCTGGGACGGAAAGCAAATAAACTGACCCAGTATTTTTGTTCTGCCGAAGCAGCGCGCCATGAAGTCTCTTTTAAATTGTCAAGGTGCAAGAATGAATAATACGGACAATGGTAGGGTTATATAGCGATCGCCATGGCTAAGGCTTTCTCTTGCAGTGTCCCTTGCCTAGGTTGTCGTCCAGTTTTCACTGGAATGCCGATTGATGCAGCACAACTGCAGATAGCGTGAGACAATCCTTTGTGATTCCACCGCTGAAACGCCATGCGTAACTCCTTGGCATACTGTTTCTGAAGCTTGACGTTGTCATCAGGAAACTTTCTTTTTGCCCGAGCTTGGATTTCACATTCAATGCTTTCCCTTAAATCTCCAAAATCGGGCAGAATGATGCTGCCTACTTGCCATTTCTGACATAATTGTATGAGTCTTTTAGCAATGAGTCGGTTGAGATATTGTGCTTGATTTGACTCTTTATTACTTTCGGCATACAAACCTCTTTGCTGCTCCTCTTTTCTCTCGGTCAGGTTCTTTCTTCGCTCATGCCGCCAGCGATTAACCAAACGATATTGTTCTAAACTAAGTTGTACAACGCTTCGCTGACCTTTTCGTCGATCTTTAGACTTTTTCCTGGCTCTAAATTTTGCAGGGTGTTCTGCAGAATGCTTCACAATAATTCTCCTTTTTCTCCCTTTAATCTTTGCAGCCCGTTGTGCTAGTACTTCGATGCGGCGATCAGTTAATAGACCTCGAAGATTCTGGTATTCCAGCACGGTCTGCGATCGGGTGCTAACTATTGCTATTCCGATAACGTTCAGGCGACTAAGACAAACACTAGCAACAATATCGCAGTTCCCCTTATAGGGAACCCTGCTAGGACGAACTGGTATAGGTTTCTCTAAACGCTCTAAAGTAGATAGAGTACGTATTCTTGCCTCCTGGCGGTTAATCAACTTTTGATTTCTATCTTTTTCACTTTGTGGCGTAGACGATTCTTCTAACTCTTCTAAATCATCAACACCTTGAACTTCGTTGTTTTGACAGCTTTGGATGCTCTTGTCAGTGGGTTCCAAGGATTTCTCTACATTGTCAAGCTTTTTACGGAACAGCGTGAGTTTTTCTTGCCGCACTGCCTCTGTACCCTCAGCTGATAACAGGCGTGGATCGAACGTGCATTGAAGATGTAAACGATGTGTCTTCCAGGGTAATCTGATACTGATCTCAAGATAGATAAGGCTTCTAAAGCATAAATCCATGATTTCGCCTTCTAGGCTGCTATTGTGTCGTATTTCGCCATACCATTTCAGCCAAAGATTTTGCAGCCGCCAATGCTTCTTTCTCTCTAATCCTTGTTTATCTTCTTTCCACAATAGATGGGCTGATCTCAGCGCAAATAAACCAATCGAGAACTTATCTTCTTTAGGGAGTGCTCTGTATGCCTCAAAATCAGTGGCAAACTGGCGAAAAACTGGCAGTTGACGGTGATCACAAAAGAGTTTGAATCGAAGATGGCTTAAGCCCTTACTCTTGAAGCGCACACAAATTCGCCTTTCTAGTTGCTTTTTCTTTTTGCGAGTTCGACATCTTTTCGGCTTCTGCTCTTTTTTACAATTTTTGTTAACACTCTGTTTCTGAGATCGTGTTTGGTCTTTTATTTCCTCTTTCTCCCATGACCAGTACAGATCATCAGTACTCTCAAAGAGAAGGGGATATGGCAAAGACGAAAAGCTGGTTTGAAGATTAGCAGCACGCCTTGATAAATCTTGTTCCCAAGCCTTAAACTCAGCGGCATTGTTCCAGCGATAATAAATTAGAAAGAGAGTCCAATAGTTCAAGCGTTCTGCGTCTGCGGGGTGTCTGCTTAGAATGGTTTGGTGCCACTTAAGCCAAAACCAATTCTGAATAACGTATGAGTAGTGCTCAGCGAAGGCGATCGCTTCTTCTAGAAATTGCTGCGATCGTTCGCCTAGTGGATCACGCCCCTTTGGTAGTCTACTCTTCAACCGATCTTCTAAGCGCTGAATTTCAATTTCCTTCCTTTCAAGGCGTAGAGAAAGTTTGTCTGGGTCTTCCTCCTCGCTATTCACCTGACAACCATTTCTAAGGAGATGAGCAATGGCGTGACGCTCTAGAGAACTTTCAGCAATGTCCCACTTCTTAAACAAAAAGCTCATGAGAGAATTAGAAGCTAGAGACGCGCTATTACTTTGCTCTTGAGGTTCGCTTTGGCTTTTCTGCTGACTACTACTTGAATTTCGTTGAGCTTCTATTTCTGTTAAGATTTCTGCGGCTCTAACGCGGATCAATTCAGGAGCAATGTCGGTGTTTTTAGCTAACTCAAGGTCTGTTTCCATCACCTCCAACCATCGTCGCTTTCCCTTAAGCTTGAGCCGGAGATCACTTTGCATTGCAAAGTAGGCTTTGAGAGTATGTGAAACTAGCAAAGTAGCAGAGACATATACGCGTTTTGGAAGCTCTGTAAACTCGTCTTCCTCTAGCTTGTTGCAAATAAACTTCACAACGCCTCTAGGAAGCTTGTCTTGGTTAAGCCATTCTTGAAATTTAGGATGTTGGGTTACTCTTTGAAAGATTTCATTGATAAGAAGCGTATATTCAATGCTCATATTCCAGAGGTACTGACGACTGTCTTGATCTATCGTTAAGAGCGCCAAAATAGTCTGCATAGCTTTCTCAAAAGGTATGGGCTTTTCTGAGGAATTCATAGATATGATCTGTTTTGACTAAAATTAAGCTAGTAATCGGAGGGAAGCAGTATTGTTGTGTAGTGTTTATTTCTACAGAAATCACGTACAGTGATGATCCAAATTTTGGTGCTATCGCTTAACTTATAGCGGCTCATAATCGAGCCATTTTCTTTACGCTTCAGGAGCAATACGTTGAGTTTTCCAGCGTCCTCCATACATCCTTTCCGAATCTCCGTCTCGGACAATTTAATTTCTGAGTAATTACCTACTTCCCCCCAGCAACCAGAACAGTGTTGAGTGAGATAATCATGGTAATCAACGTTATTTCTCTCAAATGCTTGTATTGCCCCTTTGGTCAAAAAGATTTCTCCTGAAGCGAACAGAAGATGTCCCATTGTGTGAATCCCCATGGAGCAATCCGCCTATAAACTGGATTACCTTGGAGCAGCATTCTGCTCAGAAAGCAGCACTCTATATGCTTTTACGAGGAAAATAGTATAAATGTGACTACACATTTTTTCTTACCGTTCTTAAATTACTGATTTAGACGTTTTTAGTTGCTTAGACATCTCTCAGCACCCTCTTATGTCTCCTATATATGGAAGGCTTGAGAGGATGGGCGAAATCTGCGCCTCTATCGCCGGGAAGTGGGTCAATTCCGCAGAGGTTACCTAAGCGGAGTAGTTATACCCACGGCTAAAGTTTTTACAAGGAATTAAGCCTTGTTAGCCAAGCATTCGGTAACTTGAGATGTGATTAGTCACACCACACGCAGAAAGGTTAAAATGGGCGCTATGCTGTCACAGTTGTGGGTAAGTCCTACATATCTGAGAGACGCTAAAGCGAGTTAGCTACGAACTTAATTGACTCGTTTTTCAGTTTGTGAAAACTGAATTCTTGTGCTGTTCACATTTTTTGCGGAAAACCAAGTACCTAATGCATATTGGGTGCCTCATTGCTTGCCATGCCTCTCTCATTTGCAAGAGTCATGGCAAAAATATAGCATATGTGCGAACAAAGTCAACTGCTCTGAAAAATCTTCAGAGGCGTAATGAATAGAGTATTTGTATTACTTATTACTTAGTATGCGAAGTCAGGAGCCTAACAAGCAAGATATAAAAGAACTCCAGAAGGGGCTTGGGCAACGAATCGCTCAAGTTGCTGAGGGTTTGGGAGGAAAAAGGGCACTGGCCGAGAAAATAGGTTTATCGGAGGGGCAAATCTATAGATATATCAATGCTCAAAGCGATCCAACTTCAAAAGTATTGGTGAGAATTGCAGATGCGGCAGAAGTTTCCTTAGACTGGTTACTCAAGGGTAAGACAGCACCCTTAACCTCTGACCATTCAACTAATGGCAGCTCTAAGGTGAATAATATGGTTCGTTTAAAGGGCTTAACAGTAATTTCTTTTGAAGCGGAGTGGCTCTTGAGTCAAAAATTTGGTGGCGACCCTGCCAATCTTGAAGTGATTCAAATCGAATCTGATCAGGGAATGAAGCCGACCCTAGGGATTGGTGACTTGGTCATCGTTGACTTAAGCAAAAGAGAGATTGGATCTGGAATCTACTATATTCGGTTAGAAGATTCTAGAGACATGGTAAGAAGGTTGCAGTACATAGATAGGCATACGGCTAAGTTAATCAGCGACGATCGCGTCTACGAGCCGATTTCACACCCAATTGAAAAGCTGAAAATTTTGGGGCAAGTTGTTTGGATTGGTAAAGAATATTCGTAGAAGCTATACGGAGCGTGCCTCTATGTTCCGTTACTTGCATCACTGGCATCAGAGACTTCCCCACGCATCTGGCGGAATGCACGTTCTGCTTGTTGCTCTCGTGCTTTGCTGCTATACCGTCTGAAGGCAGAGAGGGAACGATGTCGAGTTAGTGCCATTGCTAAGTAAGTATCCATGCCACCCAACACCAGATTGGAGGCAAAGGTATGGCGTAGTTGGTGAGGATGAATCTGTGTTAGGGCTGCGACTTCCCATCCTACAATATCCTCAACGCTATACTCTTCAGGCTTTTCTGGAATCTGCTCTAGGGCAACTTCGACTGCCAGTTGTCCTAGCTGTTTTACTACTAAATAAATTCCGTCATAACTAAGTCGCTTGCCTTGCACACTGGGGTTGCGGGAGTAATTGAGCAATAAAGGTGTATCCGCTGCCAACCGATCGCCCTGCTCGCATCGCCACTTGAGGTAGGCATCAATGGCAGTTTGAGCGGCTCTATCCACAGGGACTTTGCCGGTAGAGCCATGTTTTGCCTTCCGAATATGCAGGCGACCGCCGTCGTAATCTTCAATATTCAAGAGGCTGGCTTCTTCGGCACGCAATCCATGACTCAGCACAGCTAGCAATGCCGTATCTCGTAGCTTCAGATGACCGCGTCGCTCCAAGGCAGCATAAAGCATTGTGACCTGAGCATCAGTAAGTTCTTTTGATTCTGGCTCTGGCTCACTTGGCGCACTCACGTCAAGCGTAGGATTTTCTGTGATGTAGTAAGCGTGCTGCATCCAGCCAAAGAAACTCTTGAGCGATCGTACAGCAAGGGCCACAGAGTTCGTGGATAACTGCTGCTTTGTTTTGCCAGTCTTTGGGTCGTGAATGGTCGCTTTCTCTAGATAGTCTTTGTACCGCGTCATGTCCCAGATTGTTATCTGATTCCACGGCTTCTCTGTCCAGTGCCAAAAGCGTTTTAGCTCCTTGATGTAGCAGCGCTTGGTGTTGGGTGCTAAAGATTTAGCCGCTAGCCATTGCTCAACTCGCATCCACCGTAAATCTCCTGCAGAAGGTTCTTTGAGGTTAGCGTGGAGGGGCTTTTGTAACTGCCGGGTAGGAGTTGTGTGAGAGATAGACGGGTTCGGAAACTTAAAAAAATTTAGATTAGTAGCATCCATAAACCGCCATAGATTTAGACAGAGCCACCTCGATAGTAGTACAACTGCTTAGCCTTGCTGCCATCTAAGCAAAGTTGTAGAGGTGTTTACCAAACTATTTGTTTTAAGGAGTTTGAGGCAGCGAGTAATCCTAGTAAATTTTCCAAACCAAAGCCGTAGTAGTCGCGTTAGCCCTCTTGATGTCGGCTATGGAAGGCGCTTTTTGCTGAGTTTCAGACTCCGCAGGCTACTTGCAAGCAGCCATAAGCTAAAGATAATTAACCATTATCCGTATCTAAGTAAACTCTGACTAAATTAGCCGTAGACCATCTAATTTCGTGGTCATGCAAAGTACGTTGACAACGCTTGCCATGCGGTAGCCTGAAACAGCCGCATTCTTTACACTGAGAGCCAGAGAGTCATCGTGCTGGGGGAAACGGTGGGCAATGGCAAGACCAGTCAATCGTAAATGTATCGAGTGCGCTCAGCTCACGATTGACCAGGCACGGCAGCACCCATGCTGGACGGACGAACGTGAGCTTTGCCATAAGCGACGATCACACTATCTCAAGCGGGGCGATCGCAATACCACTCGTCGCGTTCTCTATAAGTCGAAGCGAAGCATCTTGCAGTCAGCGCCCTTTGCGCTTTCTCACCAAGCCTCGTCTGGCGTAATTTTAGTGATTTACAGCGAACAGCCTGCAACCTTTAAATCTGGCGAAACACCCGTCCATGCCATTGGAGCCGAGTTGTGGGTGGGAACGATACTCAAAGAGCAAATGGTACCAACCCTCTGCTACGGTAAACGGGGCGATGAAGTAGCAGTTCTGCTGCCATTGATCCTGGAAGAGTTTTCTAGACGGTTTGCTGAGTCATACAACCAGGGCAAAAAATTTCACCGCTTCGCCGCCAAAGTACACCGCCATGTTTTTGAGTGTCCTGTCGCTAATCCGTTTCAAGCAGCGCCGCTTAGCAACTCCGCAGGCTGAGGATAGTGAGGCAGCCACTGGAACAAGACTTATGGCAAGCACTTCAGGATGCTCTTGCACTCCCACAGTCTGCTGACCTTAAACGGCTTTGTCACCTTGTTGATGGGGCGATTGCGCAATTGCCAGAGAGCCAGCAACTCGATGCAGCGGGCAAGGCAATCGAGCAAATTGCAGAGGTGTACGCATTGAAAGCTGATTGGTTGATGGCAAGCTGGAAAGCAACCCACGAAGCTTCAGAACCCTCGTTGCCCGTTCTAAATGCTGAGGCATTAGACGACTGGATTCGGCAATCCATGTCGATCGACCTGGATGTATTTGTTGAGCAGCCCATATCAAAGCGCAGTCGGAGAAACCATCAGCCTCAAGCAACTGACTCCATTGCGGCAGTGGTAGACCAGGTGTCTTTGCTAGCGATGCTTGACCAAATGGCAGCAGAGCCGAACCCTGAGCAAATGATGCGGCAGTTGGCAGGCGAGGAAGATCCCATCAAATGGTCAATGGCGATCGCGCAATGGCTACAAGAATATGCGCCAACAGAGCCTGTTTGCCTGCCAGACCTGTGCTCTGGGTTAGGGATGCCGTGGGTAGAGGTTTTATTAGGACTGTTGCTGGGTGAGTTTATCTTAGAGCAACGGGGTGATTTCTATAGCACTGGTGATGTGTGGATCGCGTTAAATCCATCAGGCAATTGTCTCGATCACCCGTTCTCTTAGCAACAACTAACCAGATGAGCAGACAACAGGCAGCACCGCTGCTCCTTCTGAGGATACGATTTCATTTGCTGCGAGCTAGCAGGGCGATTCCTTCACCTAACTCTGCTAACGCTCATAAGGCTGTCGAGTCAACCACAAAAATTTGGCTACACCGCTAAAAGCAGAGAAACTTCCTCAACGATTTCCTCCATGCAGGGCATGATGGAGGGTAAGAATTGTTGACTGAGATTATGCCAGAGGATCTTCAAGCCGTCATTAAGCGTGTGCTGATAGGTAATCAGGATGAGGCGGACTTACAGACGATCGCGGCTGAAATTCAGTCTAAGCGGCTTATTCTAGCTGATACTTCTAGATCAGTGGAAGTCGGTGGAGATATCGTTGATTCTCACGTTGTGACGGGTAACGATAATGTCACTGGCAGTAATAACACTGTTGATAAAAGTACGACCATTTTGGTCTCTGGCACTACAGCAGAAGAAATTCGAGAGCTTTTACGAGAAGCACAGTCTGATCGAATAGGTCGTTTAGAGACGTTATATCAAGACTCCAGAGACTGGTGCATTCAGCGTTTCTGGTTTGCAGTTTCAGATATTGATGAAGCGACGAACCTTGCAGATGATCCTTCTATTGGCGTTCTTCCCGGCGAATTGAGCCTTGTTTCTGGCGAGGTCGTTCTACTGGTTGGCGAGCTGGGCATTGGTAAAACGCTGCTTGCGCAACGGCTCTTTCAACAGGCGATCAAACAGGCACAGGAAAACGAAGTTGCTCCCATCCCCATTTATTTGGAATCAGGGGAGTGGGAACGGGTAAGCACTCTCAAGCAAGCTGTGGAAATGGCTGCCAACGGCTTGGGTAAGCCAACGGTACAAGGAGCAGCCGTCATACTAGACGGACTTGATGAAGTTGATTCGAGACTCGCCAATCAAATGTTAGGAGAAGCTTGTCTGCTTGTAAGGAAATGGCCAAGCACGACCGTGGTTATTACTAGCAGACCGACTCGCCTTATAAGTGATGTGGCAGATAACAAGCAAATAAGGAAAATCGAAGTCCAACCGCTGTCGGATCTAGAAGCATACGTACTGATCGAACGGATTTCTAGACAAACACCAAGAGAATCTCACTGGACAACATCCCTAAAAGACGCTGTACGCCGTCCTCTATTTGCTCTCATCCTGGCTCGGTATTTGCGTGAAGGCTCGACTCAAGCCCTACGTTCCACTGGCGAACTGTTATGGTGGTTTGTCAATCATGCATTGGAACAAGTGAATGCTGACTACAATGACTGCGAGCAATTTCTGAAGCAATTAGCAATATTATCGGTTGATCGTGGGGGTGGATGGATTCGAGCCACTGATGTAGACCCAACCGGTGCAGCGTTAAAACCGCTACTGAATTCTAGATTGGTTGTTGAACGTTCGAGAGGATTGCTTTCCTTTCCACTACCAATCTTGACAGAGTGGTTTGCCGCAAGAAGCTTGGCAGATAATCCAGCCAAGGTTGAAGAGTTGGTTACTCACCCTCAACAACTCGAAAATTGGCGCTATTCCTTGACGATCGCCATTGCGTCCTTCGGTGAGGAGATTGTATTCAAACTCCTGGAACCCATTGCGCAGAACTATCCAACCTTTGCGGCTGAAATCATTCTTGAGGCTTCCACGCGCTGGAGCGGTAGGGAAACTCCATTACCACCGTTCAAAGCATGTGGTAAGCAAATCCAAGCTGCCATGAAAGCCTGGGTGCAAGGACTTGGACCTTTAGCTCAACTAATCGCACTCATTCACAAGGATGGTACAGTGCGATCGTTGGGTGTTAAAACAGACGGTACTCGCCTCGAAGCTGCCTGGTACAAGGGAAGTGAAGCCTTGGAAGAGGTCTTTCTACTGACATCTGACTGGGACAATCCAATGATGAGGGCGTGGGAAAACTGGACGAGCGGTAGCAGTTCCTATCCAGGTGACGAACCAGCCTGGGCATGGCGTTGGACTTTGAATAGTCTCGTCAGCCAATTAGAAAGGAGGCTTGAAACGCCTACACTATTAGTAGAAAACGAACCACTCATCCGAGAAGCTGCTTGGCGAGCAGCGCTGGCAATTATCCAGCATGGAAAGACGGCTAGTTACAAAAATCAGAAATGGTGGGGATTAAACAAAATTCCTTTAGTTGAGTTGGAAGCACCGCTTACCTATATCAAGGATAAGGCTGCTCAAAATTGTCGGGTCGTGCTTCATGACATTGGCTCTGGTAGCGATTATCAACAAGAGTATTACCTCAAACATCTTCGTCAGGAAATCACCCGGCTTCAGGGTTTGGATATACCGGAGCTTTGTTATCCTTGGCTTGGTCCAGATTTACCTCAGGGGCAACGCCTGTGGGAGTTGTATAGCCCTCAACAATTAAGTGTACGTATTCGAGAGGTTTACAAAGCGGCACTTGACCTTTATCAACAGATGATCAAAACCTGGTTTCAATCACTACAGCCGGGTTTGAAAATTGCTGCAATGCTCCCTGCTCGACTTGTCGGCAATGTTTCACCCACGCTTCGTCAAGGTTTCGCTGGTACAGATCCTCCAGACTTCTACTGGTTCCTGGAAGCACTGCCTGAAGGTCAATTCAACGAAGTTGAAATTAATATCAGTGAAGACTACATCTACGAAAGCGAGCATGAGCGAATGGAAACTGCTTTACAGCAACTTAGCTCCCTGAGACCAGAATGCGCGGTGTGGATCAAATACCCTCCTCGTGGCAACCATTTATCAGAAAAGCATTTCTTTGGCCATAGCCCCGCTACAGCATTGGTGTACTCCTGGTTAAAAGATGATTTGATAAGAGTTTTCGGCTTTGGAAGCTTTGTTCGTCATACCAATTAAATATGAAGTTGCGCCAAACTAAAGGCGTCCCCTTTGAGGTCATGGGTCATGCCAGGACGCCCCTTTCAAGTCACCGTGACAGAGAGTTTGGCACAGTTAGAGAAAGCACTGCACAACGCTCGTACCGCTAGCCAAAAAGAACGGTTGCAACTGCTGGTGTGGTTGAAGCAGGGTGCGCTGAGCAACCGCTTTGATCTAGCCGTCCGGTGCGGTCGAGACAAGGCCACCATTACTCGGTGGCTCGCTCGCTATAAGCAAGGGGGACTCAGCGCTTTACTCGCGTTCGGTCATGCACCTGGGGCGAGTCGAAAAATTCAAGGGGAGGCATTGGCGCAACTGACAGCGCGCTTAGCCCAACCGGAAGGCTTTCACAGTTACCAAGAAATCCAACAGTGGCTGGAGCAAACCTGTCAGTTGAAGGTGGAGTATGGCACACTCTACCGGGTGGTGCGCTACGAACTCAAGGCGAAACCCAAAGTGCCTCGTCCCCGTGCGCTCAAGCAAGACCCCCAAAAACTCAATGCTTTCCAAAAAAAATTGCCTTGAGCCTCAAAGGGATGCGTGGCGTGGCAAAACCGGGAAAACGGGTGCGTTACTTGTGCCAAGATGAGACCCGCTTAGGCTTGAAAACCATACCCGGACGGTTGATTACGGCGCGTGGAGTCAAACCGAGGGGAGAGACGCAATGGCAACGGGACTGCTTTTGGCTCTATGGGGCTGTCGAACCCCTGACAGGCTTCAGCTTTTTCTATGAGTTCTCCCACCTCGACCGCACTTGCTTTCAACAGTTTTTAGAGCTGCTCTCGCTTGAATTGGGTGATGACGTCGCCCTGATTCAAGTAGATCAAGCCACCGCTCACACGGCAAGTGGCATCCTCTGGCCCAGTAATATCTTCCCCACTTTTCAGCCGTCTCATTGTCCAGAACTTAATCCTATTGAGCGGTTCTGGTTATTTCTGAAAAAGCAACTCGCTTGGCAAAACTGTCCAACTCTGGAGGCACTGCGCCAACTGCTCTCCTCCAAACTTGATGCGATCACCTCTGAAACGATTGCGTCATTGACCTCCTACAATTTCATTCTCGAAGCCCTATTTGGCGCAGCTTCATATTAAAACGGTATCAGACTCGGTTTTAGGGAATTGAGCCATGACGAAGAAGATTCAAGAGATTATCCAACGAGTCGTTGCTGGTAGCAGGGATGAGGCAGATTTACAGGCGATCGCGGCTGCACTTCGGGCAGAAGAGGTCGTATTTGCAACTGGAGACCGTGCAATCGCGATCGGTGGAGATGCCAACGATTCGGTGAATGTCACAGGCAATCACAATCAAGTTACTGTCGTAAAAGGACTAGAGGCAGAGGTGATCGCTAGACTGCTGCAACAGTCATCAGTGCAACCAGTATCGGTGGATGAATTGCTTCAGCAGGTGAGATCGCGGGCTTCAACCAAAATTCTCAATCTATTCAGCCAGATTCAGTTGTTGAACAAACGGCAAGTAGCGGTGGATCGGCTATATGTGGATGTTTATGTGCTGGAGGTGCGGGATTTCCGTGCCACGATTCCAGGGCTGTTGGAAGGGCAGGATGCGCGGGAGCAGTTTGATCGCTTCGGTTTGGGTAAACGAGGAGAACGATCGCCAGGATTAGCGATCGCGGCGAGTGAGGACTTTCCCCGATTGATGGTGTCGGGCAAGCCAGGGTCAGGCAAGAGTACGTTTTTGCGCCATTTAGCGGTTAGCTGTGCCAGGGGCAAGTTTCTGGGTGAGTACATCCCAGTTTTGCTGGAATTACGGGATGTCGATGAGGCAGCTTTTAGTCTGTTTCAATACCTTCATGGGGAATTTGGACTGGAGCAGGAAGCGCAGACAGAGCAGCTTTTGAAGCAGGGACGGGTGTTGCTTTTATTGGATGGGTTGGATGAGGTGCCCAGTTCGTTGCGGCAAAGGGTGCAGCATGAACTGCGAAAGTTTGCGAAGCGGTATGACAAAAATCGTTTCATTCTCACCTGCCGCACTCAGACGACGGAATATATCCCGGAGCAGTTTCAGGCAGTAGAGGTCGCGGATTTTAAGCCAGAGCAGGTGGAGTGCTTTGCGTTGCATTGGTTTACGGCAATGGCAGGAACGTCGAAGCAAGGAATGGCGTTGAAAAACCACTTCATGGAAAAGCTGCGGGAAAGTCCCCAGACGGCTGAACTGGCAGTGACTCCAGTGTTGCTGAGTTTGACTTGTTGGATTTTCGATGACTTGAAGGACTTGCCGCAAAAGCGATCGGATTTATATCGAGAGGGGCTGGATTTGCTGTTGCGTCAGTGGGATGAAGGGCGGGGCATCAGTCGCGATTCGGGATGTGATCCCTATCATCAATTAACCACTGAGGAACAAAAGCGATTGCTGAGCTATGTGGCAGTCCGCAAGTTTGAGCAGGCAGAAAACTTTGTGCTGTATGAGGAGTCGGAGCTTTGCGGCTACATTGCAGAGCATTTGCAGCTTTCGGTTGAAGAGAGCCGAACCGTGTTGCAGGCGATTGCACAGCAGCATGGATTATTGATTGAGCGGGCACATGGAATCTGGTCGTTCTCACATCTGACGTTTCAAGAGTATTTAGTGGCAAAGTGGTTTTGTGATCGGACTGACTGGCAAAGCCTAGCTAACTATATTGCAGAGTCCCATTGGCTCGAAGTATTTTTATTAGTATTTGAATCAGGGAAGAACGTTAACCATTTGTTGTTCTTAATAGAAGAAGCAGTAAATTGCTTGATCAAGGTAGATGAAAAATTTGATCAAATTCTTAATTGGATATACAAAAAATCTATAAATACTCATGCTTCATATAGTCCACTTGCTATCCGTGCTTTTTATCTGGGTAGTATTTACAATTTTATATGCTACTCTGCGAAGCAAATTATTTATCATACTTCTCTAAATCGTACTCCTCAAACTCCTCATATTGAAGAGATATAGCGTTTCCCGACCTGATGAGGTATAACCAAAGGCAGTTTTACTGATAGGTTTCTTGGCAATTGCGATGAAAGCATACTCGCTAGACCTCCGCCAGAAAATTGTCACTGCCTATGCGCAAGGCGGTCGTTCCCAACGTCAATTAGCGCAACAATTTGGTGTCGCGTTGAGCTTTATCGAAAAACTGCTCAAACAACAACGAGAGACTGGTAGCCTTGCACCAAAAGTGCGCACAAAGCAAACACCAACGAAGCTCAATGAGGAGCAATTAGAGGTGCTGGGGCAACTGGTCGAAGTGCAGAATGATGCCACCTTGGACGAACTCCGCTTCCAATTAGAACAAAAAACAGGTGTTTTGATTGGTCGTTCCACCGTAGACAGGATGCTGACCAAGTTGCAGCTCACCGTCAAAAAAAACACTGCATCCGACCGAAAAAGAGAGTGACCGTGTGCAGCAGCAACGCGTCGAGTTTTGGCAACTGGTGCAAGGGATCCTGGCCAAAGACTTAATCTTCCTGGATGAGTCGGGTGTGAATCTGGCCCTGACCCGGTTGTTTGCACGCGGACCGAAGGGCAAACGCGCCCGGGGCAAACGACCGCAAAAGCGCGGCAAAAATGTCTCTCTCATCGGTGCCATTGGGCTCCAAGGACTGCTGACTCAAAGCAGTTTACTCGGTGCGGCGGATGGTCTGGCATTTGAAGCCTTCATTGCGCAACGACTCGTACCAAAACTTTGGCCAGGAGCCGTTGTCTTGATGGATAATTGTTCGATTCATAAAGGCGAAGCTATCGAAGCCTTGATTACGGCAGCAGGGGCAAAACTGCTTTATCTACCACCCTATTCGCCTGATTTCTCACCCATTGAAAACTGTTGGTCCAAGCTGAAAAGCGTGCTACGTTCCCTCGGTGCGAGAACTTATCCTGACTTAGCTCAAGCCATTGAAATAGCGTTTGCTAAGGTCTCTTTAGAAGATATCCGCAGTTGGTTTACTCACTGCTGTTACTGTACCTCAACAGACTAGGAAACGCTATACTACAATGCTAATCGGTTATTTGTAATTATTTTAAGGAGTAATAAGGTGGTAAGCAAAGAGATTAAGTCACGTACTGAAGAGTCATTAATATTACCGATCGCCGAAATCGAAAAGCGGAAAAACCAAAGTTCAAATTAGCGTTTTCTCTTACTCTTTTCCTACAGGACTACCAGCAAATATTTCCTAGTAATAAAACCTTGTGGTGAATGAGGAATAGCAAATGATGACTTCTAACGAAGTGGCAAATATTGTTGAAGGAATAATTAATGGCACGGCATCCCAAGCAGATATTCAAGAAGTAGCAAATCTGATAACTTCAGGTAAGTTGGCACTTGCAACGGGTGAGCGCTCAATCAGCTTGAGTGGTAATGCTTCAGGAGCAGTCATCGTAACAGGCGACAACAATCAAGTGGTGGAAGTGGCAGATGCGGCGGTTGTAAGAGCACTCTTGCGGGATAACCTAGAAAATGTTGTGCAATTGGGTAAATACAACGTCAACGTAGGAGAAGGAGGAGAGATTCATATAGGAGATCGCTTATATCAAGATGTAGATGCTGAGTCAATTCGAGAAATTGTTCGCAATCTTCTTGTTGATATCCAGCAAGGTGCGCCTGCTGAAGAGATTTAAGAATTTGCACGCACCGCCCCAAATCAGCTTGTCACTCCTGATCTTGTTCGAGAAGCTGTGCGTGCTGCGCTAACAGATGAAATTCAATCCTGGCAAAAGATAGTTGCACCACCAACTAACCCTAGGGTATCTATCCTCGTCTTAGCTGCCAGTCCAATTGGCGAAGCTCGACTACGTCTCGACAAAGAAGTCCGAGAGATCTCACAAGTGCTTCGACTAGCAAAAAAAGGGCACCACTTTGTTCTGGATCAACGTTGGGCAGTCCGACCTGACGATTTACAAGATGCACTGCTAGATGTGGAGCCAAGAATTGTACATTTTTGTGGTCATGGAGCAGGAGCAGGAGGACTTGCTTTAGAGAGTGAGGCAGGGAAAACTCAATTAGTCTCGACAGCAGCTTTAGCTCGATTATTTAAGCTGTTGAGTAAACATGTGAATTGTGTTGTACTAAACGCATGTTACTCAGAAGTGCAAGCAGAAGCGATCAATCAGCATATTGACCATGTTGTAGGAATGACCCAAGAAATTGGTGATGATGCTGCTATTAATTTTGCCAGAGGCTTCTACCGTGCTCTAGCAAATGAACGCTCATTTGAGGACGCATATGAGTTTGGTTGTAATGCTATTGATTTGCAAGGGATTCCAGAATATCTCACTCCAGTTCTCAAGACAAAGAGTAAGTAAGAAATCACTAGATGGAGTTGTATTAACGAAACTTTGGGACATCTGTCACAATCACCGCACCATCAGCACTCCCGCCAATTGCAACAGATCGATCGCCTGTTGCGATCGTTATTTGCTGCGATCGGGCGGCCGTCACCAAAATTTGTAGGTCTTGCTTCCTGAGGCGGTTCCCTGCCTCAATGCGATCAAAGATAGCTGGCAATTCTGTGAGGTTGTATGACATTTGTAACCTTTTCTATCGCTGATAATGCTCTTTACGCTGTTATCGTTCTGTCATCCGAGGTGCCTGAAAAAGTTTCTATTGCTTTACCTCATCCGTCCTGCGTAAGGCATTAGTAACAGCGCTGCGAGTTGCTTCGGCACCAAAGCCCCAGGCTAGCAGGGCAAAATAGTCCCTTAGACCATCGGCACCAAAGGTTGAACGCTGCAAGTACAGTTGATTGAATCCTGTGCCTGCTAGAAATGCGATCGTGGTTAGATACCCAGCAAAGGAAAAGAGTTGTAGTCGCTGGTTCGGGTTGGGGATAAGGAACGAAATACCTTTGAGAATCGGATTTTTATCGGCTGAGAAAGTGGGGATTGCAGTGGTGGATGAAGTGGGCACTTCGATCACTGGCTCAATCCCAGACGGGTCACCTATGACGGACTTGCCTTCCCCACGCGTGAAGTCTCCTATATCTTCGATCGGCGGAGTCTGCTCAACTTTAGCCTTTAAAGCCTTAAAGCCTTCAGCCGCCTGATCAATCTCTGTCTCGATCACCTGTAGTTCGGCTTGATCTGGTTGGTCAGTGGGTAGGAGACTGCTCAACCGTTGCTTGAGGCTTGAGGCTGTGTTATTCAGAGTTTGCAGCTCATC
>JBGTJW010000567.1:0-8925 GCA_041744955.1 Stenomitos sp.
CTGCTAACAAACGTCCGGCAACGCGGGCCACGCGAGCAACAGCTTGAGCCTGTGGTAAGGGAATCATGCTGGCGATCGGCGCAACAGCCCGTGCGACCCGTCCTACCCCTCGCCCTACTGTGCGGGCAACCCGAGCAATCCGCCGGAAAAATTCGTCACTATCCTCTGCTTCCAATGCATCTGCCATCGCCTCTTCAAAGGCATCACCTTCATCGTATGCGTCGTAAGCATCGCCCTCATCATAGGCATCGTAGCCATCACCTTCATCGTAGGCATCGAATCCATCATCGTACGCATCATAGGCTTGAGTTGAACGGCGCGTCCGAGATGGTCCTTCCGCTGCATCGTAAAGCAAATCATCCATGACATCGGCTTCAAAGGCTTGATACATTGTTCAATTTCTCCTTATGAAAACTAGAGTTAACAGCAGACCTAACCATCAAAACGTCGGATATTGCCAGGGCGAGGTCTTCGACAGCTCTCATTGCGTTGCCACATCTGGCGGCATGTATTTGCAGCTCTAGCTGCGTCGCGCTCTGCCTTGAGGTGTCCTGCATTGCCACCTCGAAAGCATTCCTGATTAACGATCCTCCTGGCATTGACGCACTGAACATTGAGCTTGATTCTCTGGCTCAAGTTGTTGCACCCTCTCATTCCAGGTTCACAAGCCCGATTTCGTTTACAGTACTGACCAACCTTTCGTTGCAGAAAGGTATGACGGTATGGAGTACAGTCACCAGGAGGATCAAATTCGTCGCCTTCCTCTTCGTAAAGATTAGTCATGACATCATCAAAAAACTCATCCATTAGATCACTGTCAAACCTGTAGTGCATAGTTTGATGTCTCGTTGAACCGACTTGCCAAAAATTTTTATCTACTGCGGATAGTGATTTCGACTGGTCCACGAATCACTAAACGTTGTGGAATGCTTGTACTGCTTCCCGTCGCATATCGACGAGTCACGGTTGAAGCGTGTTGGGTTGCCTGCGCTAATCGACTCACCAACCGAGGGTTTCTAGCAACGCTGGCAGTCGCACGACGAATGGCTTGAGGAAGCTGTTGAGCAGGCGTTCGGCGGCGTTGAGCAGTCCGTTGAACAGCTTGTACTACGCGAGGAACGGCTCTGACGGCTCGTGCCCCCTGACGACGAGCTAGAGTTTGCGTAGACTGACGCACACTGTGAACCAGTTGCCGTCGTGTCGTGCGATTCAGCCGAGCGGCGCGGGGCATTATGGTGCGAACGGTGAGTCCGGCAATGATGGGAGCAGCGGCATCCACCGCATCTTCTTCTTCGGCGAATGACAGTATTGCGTCCAGTGCCTCAAATTCATCGGCTCCATCTGCCAACAAGCGTCCAGCAATGTTGGCGATCGCTCCAATTGCCTGGGCTTGCGGCAGTGGAATCATGCTGGCAACGGGGGCGACTACCCGTGCTACTTGACCAACACCTCGACCGACCTGACGAGCCACCTGTGCTGCCCGACGCACTCCCTGCATGGCACGACGTAAGAACTCGTCACTGTCTTCAGCTTCTAAGGCATCGGCGATCGCTGTTTCCATCGCATCCATGGCATTGATTGAGCCATTGTCAGCAAAGGCATCACCCGATGCAAACCTATCGTCAAAAGGCTCCTCAAAGCCATCTTCAAACTCATTCAGTTCGTCGAAGAACGATTCATCTGAGAAGGAATTTTTGCGTGGTGGCCATGATCCACGGTGCCCTGATGGTCTGCGGCGCGGTACCTGGCGGCGATCGTCACCCCGCTCCCCCCCGCGATCCATCCCTCGGCGGCGTTGTCCCTGCTCATGTTGCGTCCGGTTAGACTCTCGCTGATTTGTGCGATGGGGGTTAAACTCGTCACCCGATGCCATCGGGTCATCCCATAGATCGCCCTCCAGATTGTCTCCGAACGCATCTTCTTCAAAGGCAGCAGCACCCTCCGCTGCAAATTCATCCATACCATCGGTAAACGCATGGTCATCACCGAAGGCATCAAAACCTTCTTCCTCCATCGCGTCATACTCGTCAGCCGATGAAATGGGTGTCTCTGCCGCCAGATCTTCCATTACATCACTCTCAAAGGGTCGATCCATGGGATACCTTCCTTGCAAAGTTAGTACACTGCTACGGGCAGTAACGGGTAGAACCCACGCAGCAAAGGTGTTACATACTGATCACTTTCAATTAGCACAGCACTTGCGGAAGCGATTGAAAGTCTTTGCATTTAAAGTAGGATGTTCCCAATTAAGTCACCAGTCACATAAACGAGGTCACTCAAATGAAGTAACTGAATCAAGGGAGAGACTAAGGCAAAAAGAAAAGCCATGTTGCCAGGGCGTGTCACCCACTAGTGAAGCTGGGTTGTGAGTGTGCCTGGGCACGATCGAGGTCAAACAATAGTCCTGCCAAAGCAAACGTAGGGTAGTTTTTGAGAACCTGTATGGGGACGAACGCTACTAAGGTGAAATACCTTATAGTCTTGACATAGACTGGACGCAAACCAGAGGTACGGCTGATGCATCCCCCCAACGACGGCAAGAAACATAAAACGCGACGAAACTTTTTAGGGCAGGCGTTGACCGCAGCCGGAACGGCGATCGCGGCTCCCTCATTGCTCAATCAAGCAACCGTTGCTCAAACTGAAAAGCCCACCCCAACGACTGGACAAGGTGAAATGGCTGTAACCCTTAGCATTAACGGCAAACAACAAACCCTGGCGATCGAGCCACGAGTCACGCTGCTAGATGCCCTGCGCGAGCAACTGGGACTCACAGGCAGCAAAAAGGGCTGCGATCATGGACAATGCGGAGCCTGTACGGTGTTGGTGGATGGACAACGGGTCTATGCCTGCCTGTCGCTGGCAGTGATGCAGGAGGGCAAGCAAATTGTCACCATTGAAGGGTTGGCAAAAGGAGACGTGCTGCATCCCGTTCAAGCTGCGTTCATTGAGAACGATGGGTTTCAGTGCGGGTACTGCACTCCCGGACAAATTTGCGCCTCCGTTGCGCTGCTGGATGAGGTGAAACGAGGCTGTGCCAGCGCCATGACGGCAGATCTGACTAAGCCTCCCCAACTGGCGAATCTTTCTGAGGCTGAAATCAAAGAGCGCTTGAGCGGCAATCTCTGTCGCTGTAGCGCTTACAACGGGATTGTTGCAGCCGTGCAGCAGGCAACCGGGCAAACGCCTCCCTCCCCAGCGGCAGCGATGTTGGTACGCGAAGCAGGAGTTTCAGCATGAAAAACTTTTCCTATGTCCGTGCTACGTCGGTTAAAGAGGCAGTCCAGCAAGCATCGATCCCCAAATCAATGTTCATTGCGGGCGGCACGAATCTGGTCGATCGCATGAAGGTCTTTCTGGATGAACCGTCCCAACTGATCGATATCACTCGCCTCGATATGACTCGCATTGAGCAGACGGGCGACGGTCTACGCCTGGGCGCACTGGTTAGCAACACTGCCGTTGCCGATCATCCCGAAGTCCGGCGCAGCTATCCGATGCTGGCGCGTGCCATTCTGCTGGGAGCATCTCAGCAAATTCGCAACGTGGCAACGACCGGCGGCAACCTGCTGCAACGCACACGCTGCCCCTACTACTACGACACCGCTTTTAACTGCAACAAACGGGAACCCGGATCAGGCTGTGCCGCCTTGACTGGCATTAACCGCATCCACGCCTTGTTTGGAGCCAGCGATCAGTGTGTGGCAGTGCATCCCTCTGATATGTGCGTGCCTCTAGCAGCACTGGATGCGATCGTGGAAGTGGAAGGCTCCAACGGCAAGCGCCAAATTCCCTTTACCGACTTCCATCGCCTACCAGGTGACACGCCGCAACGGGACACGAATCTGGAACCGGGAGAACTCATTACGGCAGTGATCTTGCCTCCTGCCTCATTTGCCAAAACGAGTGTTTATCTCAAGCTGCGCGATCGTGCCTCCTACGCTTTTGCGCTGGTTTCGGTCGCAGCAGCCGTGGAGCTTGCGGATAACCGCATTCAAACAGCACGACTGGCAATGGGCGGGATGGCGCACAAACCCTGGCGGTTTACGGAAGCAGAGACATTTCTCACGGGCAAAGCGGCGACGATCGAAACCTTTCAGCAGGCAGCGGAGGTTGCCTTGCAGGGAGCCAAACCACTGGCATACAACGGCTTCAAAGTTGAATTAGCAAAACGGGCGATGAGACGCGCCCTCACAGTTTCAGCCAAAGGAGGCGGGATCGCATGAGCAAAGTGATGGGTACAGCGGTCAACCGCAAAGACGGCTTCGCAAAAGTCACAGGCACGGCAACTTACTCGGCAGAACACGACGTTCCGGGACTGGTGCATGGGGTTGTGGTCACATCTACGATCGCCAAGGGACGGATCACGGCGATCGACACCCGCGAGGCAGAAAAGGCTCCTGGCGTGATTGCTGTCTTCACGCCCAAAAATGCCCCCAAGGTCTTCAAGCCCAGCAACAACTTCATGACCTCAAAAATCTACGAAGCCCGGTTGCCCCTGTCCGACGACCAGATTCATTACGCTGGGCAAATTATTGGCTTAGTGGTGGCAGACACCTTTGAACGGGCAAGACACGGCGCACAACTGGTGAAGGTCGAGTACGATGCCCAAAAGCCTACGATCGAAGCCAAGAACGCTGCCTTTAAAGAAGCGCCGCCTCAGATGGGTGAGGAGTTTAAGTTTGTGAAGGGAGATGTTGCCGCAGGCATGGCAAATGCTGCCATGAAGATGGAGGCAACCTACACGACTTCGACGGAACTCCATGCACCAATGGAGCCTCACGCCATTGTTGCCCATTGGCAAGGAACCGATGCCCACACGGTCTACGAACCGTCTCAGTTTGTTGCCCTGAGCCAGCGCACCTATGCGGAACTATTTGGGTTGCCCTCCGAAAAAGTCCGCATCATTATCCCTTACCTGGGGGGAGCCTTTGGTTCTAAAGCCTTCCCCTGGCCCCACGGCATTCTGGCGGCGGCGGCGGCTCGTCAGATCAAGCGTCCCTTGAAAGTGGTGATGAGCCGGAGACAGATGACCGCTAACACGGGGCATCGATCGGAAACGGAGCAAACCGTTCGGCTGGCGGCAGCGGCAGATGGAATGCTGAGCGCGATCGCCCACGAAGCGAAATCCAGTACATCTCCCGTGGATGTATTCACTGAGCCTTGCACGTCGGTTACACCAGCCATGTACACCGCTCCTAATCTACTGCTCAATCAAGAACTGGCAGTGATGAACATTGGCACACCCACTTTCATGCGAGCACCCGGAGAAAATCCGGGTATGTGGGCGCTGGAGTCGGCAATGGATGAACTTGCCTGGGCGCTAAAGCTCGACCCGATCGCACTACGGCTCAAGAACGAAGCCAAGGAGCATCAGCGCAAGGGACTCCCCTTCTCTGCTAAACATTTTGCTGACTGCCTAAACGTTGGGGCGGAGCGCTTTGGCTGGAAGGATAGACCCCAGCCGCGATCGCTCACCCGCGATGGCAAACTCGTTGGCTGGGGCATGGCTGCTGCCACGTTCCCTGGTCTGCGGGGCGCAACCTCTGCAAAAGTACGTTTGTTGCCCGATGGCAGCGCCCATGTCCTCACCTCTGGTAATGATATGGGCACGGGATCGTACACAGTCGTTGCCATTACCGCCGCCGAAACCTTAGGCATTCCGGTTGAAAAGGTGCGAGTGGAGATGGGCGACTCGCAGTTGCCCGATGGTGGGCTGGCAGGTGGTTCTCAGATGACCGCATCCCTCGTCCCAACGGTCATGAAAGCCTGTCAGGAGATTCTCAAAACCGCCAACTGCACGACGGGAGCCGAAGCCTGTGCAGCGCTCCAAAAAACGGGACGAGCGGCGATCGAAGCCTCTGCGTCTTCCGCTCCGGGTGACGAAAGGAAAAAATGGGCGTTTCAGTCCTGGGGTGCCCACTTCTGTGAAGTCACGGTTGATGAAGCGATCGGACGACTGCAAGTAACGCGCTGGGTCTCGGTGATGGATGTGGGGCGCATCATCAATAGCAAAGCTGCTGCCAGTCAGGTGCGCGGTGGTGTGATTATGGGCATTGGTCATGCTCTGATGGAAGAATGCCATTTTGACCCAAACACGGGCTATCCCGTCGTCTACGATCTGGCGACCTACCACTTCCCAGCCCATGCCGATACTCCCCGCATTGATGTTGCCTTTGTTGGCGAACCGGACCTGAACTTCAATCCGGCGGGTGTGCGCGGTGTCGGTGAGATCGGCATTACGGGTGTCTCGGCAGCCGTTGCCAATGCGGTTTATCACGCAACGGGCAAACGTCTCCGCAGTTTGCCGCTCACCCCTGATAAGCTGATTGCTTAACGGCTGCTTCAGGACGCTTTAAACATCTGGTTTATGCCCCTTTGAAGACATACAGAGCCGCTGCTGTCGGTTGGGTTGCGTAGACCCAGCCCAATCGGCATTGCTCAGTCAATTAACTGCTTGCTATGGAAAACGCCGATCGACCATCCGATCCAATCACATTAGTCATCTCAGAGGTGGTTGAACCACGCTGTATTCAAGCCTATGAAGCCTGGTCTAGAGAATTTAATCAGACGGCTCAACAATTTGAAGGCTTCCTGGGGGTGAATGTGATTCGTCCTCGTGATCATGCCTACCCTGAATACGTGGTGATTGTAAAGTTTGACAGCTACGCCCATTTCAGAGCTTGGCGAAACTCCCCGATCTTCCAGCAGTGGTTTGAGAAGGGTCGTGATTTGGTGGTCGATCGCTCACAGCAACAGTTTGGTGGCGTTGAAATGTGGTTTTCGTCGCTATCGCCAAAAGCTGCCAACACACTGCCCCAGCCAGCGTATTACAAGAATGTTATTCTCGGTGTCCTGGCGGTTTATCCACTCATTTTGCTGGCAGATAGACTGCTGGGACACTGGTTGAAACCATTGCCTCACTTATTGGGTTTATTGATCTCAGTCACCTTTGTGTCTGCCTTATTAACTTACCCGGTGATGCCCTGTCTGACCTGGCTGCTAGACTTCTGGCTCTATCCAGCTTCATCCCGCAGCGCCAGCAAGCATTAGAGCACGTATTCTCATCAACGGCATGAAAGAATTACACGCGATCCTCCAGGCATTTGAACAGAGCGAACGTTCTGGTCAACGATCGGCGATCGTCACCGTGGTCAAAACAATGGGTTCGGTCTACCGCAGACCGGGTGCCCGGATGTTGTTGACCGAAGCGGGGCAAATGGTGGGAGCCATTAGCGGCGGCTGTCTAGAAAGTGATGTGTTTGAACGGACAAAACCACTCTTGCTTCAAGCCTCCCAACCCATCACTGTGCAATACGATACCACTGCCAGTCATGATTTGGTTTGGGGTTTGGGCATGGGCTGTAACGGTTCTGTGCAAGTGCTACTTGAGTCGCTGCATACCGACGCTGCTAGAAGCCAACTTGCATTGATTGCAGACTGTTTTCAGCAAAAAGAACCCGTCGCGATCGCTACCATCTTCCATATTGAAGGACGCATAGAGGCACAGATTGGCGATCGCTTATGCCTGAAAGCTGACGGTACAGTTGTCAATCATCTTGCAAACCATCAACTGACAACTGCTTTATTGCAGGACATCGATCGGGTACTCGCAGCAGGAAAAACGCGAGTCGTTTCCTATAAGTTGGATGATGGTTTTGTGGAAGTGCTGCTTGAAGTTATGCAGCCACCGACACCGCTGCTCATCTTTGGGGCAGGGTATGATGCTATTCCATTGATGCAATTGGCAAAGCAGCTTGGCTGGCACGTCACCATCATTGATCATCGAGCGCCCTATGCAACGCGCGATCGTTTTCCACAGGCAGATGAAGTCATACGTTGCCATCCCAATGAGCTTGAAAACCATCTCATGTTGAATGGACGCACGATCGCGGTTGTGATGACGCATCATTATCTGCATGATCAAGCCTTATTGCGATCGCTCCTACCCTCGCCGCTTCCATATGTAGGAGTACTGGGACCCAAACAGCGCACACAGCAATTGCTGGAGGACTTGCGCCTCGAAGGGTTTGCTCCCACTAACGCCCAACGGCAACGCCTTTATCATCCAGTTGGGCTTGATCTGGGTGCTGAAACCCCGGAGGAAATTGCATTGGCGATCGTGGCAGAAATTCAAGCGGTTTTGACTAACCGTACTGGTGGGATGCTGCGCGATCGCAGCGCTCCCATTCACGATCCCAATCCAGAGCGCCTATGTCTACCATCGGCTTAATGATTCTGGCAGCAGGCGCATCTACCCGCATGGGAACGCCCAAGCAATTATTGCCGTTTCAGGGGCGCAGCCTGTTGCGTCACATGGCTGAAGTGGCGATCGCCTCTTGCTGTGATCCCATTGTTGTAGTGTTGGGTTCACAAGCCGACCGCATGAAATTAGAAGTTGATGGACTCGCCCTGCATAGCGTGGAGAATCAACGGTGGACAGAAGGGATGGGTACTGCCATTCCTGCTGGTATGACGGCACTAACAACCATCAACCCCGCTTTGGATGCAGTCGTCATTGTGTTGTGTGATCAACCGTTTGTTTCTTCTTCTTTAATCGATCAATTAGTTGAGTCGTATCGATCGACGCAACGCCCCATTATTGCTTCTGCCTACGCAAATACGATCGGCGTACCTGCCCTGTTCGATCGGTCTTTGTTTATAGAATTAATGGGAATAACTGCAAATGTCGGTGCTAAATACTTAATCAAACAGCACGCCGAAAAAGTTTTTCAGGTTTCCTTTCCCAAGGGAGCCATTGATTTAGATACGCCTGCACAGTATCAGCAGTTGCTGAAAGACACAACTGTTCCGTTAAGCAACAGCTTTGAACGTCATGACCAATAGCAAGTTTGGTGGCACCTGGAATGTGATCAAAAGCAAAATATCCGCATCATGTGTGAGGCGCTTGCACAGTCAAATAGC
>JBGTJW010000568.1:0-5405 GCA_041744955.1 Stenomitos sp.
TGTCCCCTTTCCGCACCCGCGCGATCGCGAAGCCATTCGCCGTGAGCCAGCGTATCAACAGCTTCATGCCGCTGCCATGGACTTTCTACTCCATCGGTTCGATCGGGACGACTAAGTTTTCTACGTCCTGCGCTGGTGCCGATCAATTAATGCCGTTTGTTAGACGTGCTAAGACTCCGGACAGAATCTAGCCCCTTGCCTGAAAGCCTCACAGTCTCAGACGTATAATAGAGGCTAATCTCCATTGCCATGAACTTGTGACTACAACGCCTCTCCCCTCCCAGCTTCAAACGGCAGCCGCTTTACCGCAAAATCGTCCTGATGCCCTGGGGCGGTTTGGTAAGTTTGGCGGCAAGTATGTGCCCGAAACCCTGATGCCTGCCCTTATTGAGCTAGAAGCAGCGTTTCAGCAGTATCGTGTCGCCCCCGACTTCCAGCAGGAACTTCAAGGACTCTTGCGAGACTATGTAGGACGACCTAGCCCCCTCTATTTTGCTGAGCGGCTGACGGCTCACTATGCTCGACCGGATGGCACAGGCGCACAGATCTACCTGAAGCGCGAAGACCTGAACCATACAGGCGCTCACAAGATCAACAATGCCCTGGCGCAAGTGCTGTTAGCAAAACGTATGGGCAAACAGCGAGTGATTGCCGAAACGGGTGCAGGGCAGCATGGCGTGGCAACGGCGACTGTCTGTGCGCGGTTTGGTCTCAAGTGCGTCATTTACATGGGCGTACAGGATATGGAGCGGCAAGCGCTAAACGTCTTTCGGATGCGGCTGATGGGTGCAGAAGTATCCCCCGTCGAAGCGGGCACTGGAACATTGAAAGATGCTACCTCGGAGGCAATTCGAGATTGGGTCACGAATGTGGAAGACACGCACTATATTCTTGGTTCTGTAGCGGGACCGCACCCCTATCCCATGATTGTGCGGGAGTTTCATGCCGTCATTGGGCAAGAAACCCGCGCTCAATGCCAGGAAAAATGGGGCGGCTTGCCAGATATTTTGCTGGCGTGTGTGGGCGGCGGCTCAAACGCGATCGGGCTGTTCCACGAGTTCATCGACGAACCAACCATTCGCTTAATCGGTGTTGAAGCAGCAGGCGAAGGTGTGAATACAGAAAAACACGCTGCCACTTTGACTCAGGGGCGAGTTGGGGTGCTACATGGCGCGATGAGCTACTTGCTGCAAGACGACGATGGTCAGGTGACAGAAGCGCACTCTATTAGTGCTGGTTTAGATTATCCCGGCGTGGGACCTGAACACAGCTACCTGAAAGATCTGGGTCGGGCGGAGTATTACAGCGTCACAGATGCCGAAGCACTTGCTGCCTTTCAACGGTTGTCGCAACTAGAAGGCATTATCCCTGCGTTGGAGACAGCACACGCGATCGCTCAACTTGAAACGCTCTGTCCACACTTGTCTGGCAATCCTCGTATTGTCATCAACTGCTCCGGTCGCGGTGACAAAGATGTTCAAACGGTTGCGAAGGTGTTGAATCTCACCTGATGGTAGACGGTTGCTTAATCTTGGGATGTTTGTAACCAGTTGATTAAATCGGCTGGTTCAGAGAAATATAGCAGGGCTTCCCCCAAATCTTCTAAAAGAGGCAAGGGGAGTCCGGCAACTTGCGATCGCACAGATTCGTCGATCGTGCCAAAGCGGCATTTCAACAACCGTAAGATAAGCGTCACACCTTCTTCTTGGCGACCTTCCTGGCGACCTTCCTGGCGACCTTCCTGGAGTATTTCCTGATAAATGACAGACTCCCGCATCATGCCCTCCCGAAACATTTTCTGAACCAATCTCTTCTCGAAACGTAGACCCGCTAGTAACTGCGTGTAAGCAGCAACCTGCTGGCGCTGTTTGGTTGATTCTATCTTACCCACCTGTTCAGCAACCTGGGTAAGCAACTCTTCAGGTGCTGACGTTGCAGCTAAAGGGGCAAGCGGTAAGAGCGCAGCATCAGCAAGAAAAATTGCTGGATCTTCTTCCCACAGACGAATCACCCTGTACTCATGTCGTGTGGCTTCTAAGGCAAAGGTGGTCTCAATGACTGTGCCATCTGAAGGAGCCAGCAATAAGACAACGGTTTGAGTAATCGGCAAACGATAGAGCCGATGCAGGCGTATCCAGTAGTCCAGCATTCGTAGCGGTAGGGGCGGCTCGGATTCGAGCCTGACTTGAAATTCTAGATGCAGAATCCGTTCCTGAGTTTGCAGAAATGTGACGGAATCCGCCCGAATGGGTTCGATGCTCAACTCAGTTTTTAGCACCTTTACTGACCTGGGTGATGAGCCTAAAATCCAGGCAGCAAATCGATCGGGGTGTTTTTCGGAGAGCAGCTTGCAAAGATTATCAAATGACATAGCTATGGCTGTAGGGCGGGTGCCGAAAAGCTTAGAGAAAAGGCATAAGTGAGTACAGCACCCTTTAACGACAAAGGGCATCCCTGTGGATGCCCTTCGCTCAGTCACTGCAATATTGGTATCGTCAAAATAGTGCGGTTTAAGCTCCAGAAGTGGATGCAGCGGCAGCGGCAGCCTCTTCTTCAGCCGCTTCAGCAGCAACGCTGCTTGATGGTGCCAACACCGTTACGACTACACGATCGGGTTCGCCTAATGCCGTCACACCCTTTGGCAGAGCGAGTTCGTGGACATGGAGTGAATCGCCAACGTCCAACCCGGTCACATCAATTTCAATGGATTCTGGAATCAAATCGGGTGCGCAACGAACGTGGAGTTCTGTCAATCCCTGGTCGATCGAGCCACCGCCATTTTTGACACCCGTTGCTTCGCCTACTAGGTGGAGTGGTACATCCACATCCAGTGAATCTTGCGAACCAACCGAGAAAAAGCTTAGGTGATAGACAAAGCCGCGCCAGGGATGGGAATGCACTTCTCGTAGCAGCGCTTTGCCTTTCCATGGCAGGTCTGGCACATTGACCTGGATCAGCGTGTTGTTAATTGAAGCATCACGAACGAGCAGTTCAGCCGTCTTTGCTTTGACAGTGAGAGAGACTGATTCCGCACCTTTGTGACCATACAGTACGGCGGGGATTAAGCCCTCGCGACGGAGAGCGTTTGCCTTGCTGCCAGCAGGGCGAGTTTGACATTCAAGCGTAAGTTCCATGGTGAATCAAATGAAGGACGAGGGATGAAAAGCAAACAGGGGTAAAACAAAGAGGCAATCAGAGGAAGGCACTTGGAAGGAGCAATACCTGGCTTACTCCTAGCATCTTGTCCCGCTCAAATTTAGACTTCTAGCGTCTCCGTTGCCGTTGTGCCGTTGGTGTACAGAAGGGCACGCTTTGGACCGTGGATTGGGTCTTCGACAATGATGGTCTGGTCACGGCTGGCACCGAGGGAGACGATCGCAATCGGGACTTCCATCAACTCTGCCAGCACCTTGAGGTAGTCTAGAGCAGGCTGCGGCAAATCGTTGAGCGATCGACAATCGGCAGTAGACTGCTTCCAGCCAGGAACCGTTTTGTAAATCGGCTGACAGCGAGCAAACTTGCGCGAGTTACTCGGAAAATCGTGGCAAGTTTCGCCATCAACCTCATAAGCCGTACAAATATTGATCTCCTCTAGCTCATCCAGCACATCCAGTTTGGTAATTGCCAGACAGTCCAGTCCATTAATGCGGACAGCATAGCGACCAATCACCGCATCAAACCAGCCGCAGCGACGTTTCCGTCCCGTGGTTGTGCCGAACTCTGCCCCACGATCGCACAGCAACTCTCCCATTGTGCCATGAAGCTCAGTGGGAAAGGGTCCCTCGCCAACACGGGTCGTATATGCCTTTGCGACTCCAATGACCCGATCGATCATCGTTGGACCCACACCTGTACCGATACAAGCGCCACCAGCAACCGGGTTAGAGGAGGTAACGTAGGGATAAGTGCCGTGATCTAAATCCAGTAAAGTGCCCTGCGCTCCTTCAAATAAAATGTTGCGCTTACGCTGGATCGCATCATAAATCCGCAGAGAACTATCCACAATATGTGGACGCAGGCGATCGGCGTATTGCACATACTCAGCAATGACGGCATCAGCATCAAGCGGCGGCAAAGCGTAGAGCTTTTCTAAAATGGCATTCTTGTACTCCACTGTCCAACGCAGCTTTTTCCGCAACGAGTCGGAGTCCATCAGATCAATGATCCGGATACCCGTACGCTCAGACTTATCAGCGTAGGTAGGACCAATGCCACGCCCTGTCGTGCCAATTTTATGTTCGCCCCGCCGCTCTTCCGATGCCTGGTCAATCAGCCGATGGTAGGGCATCGTGACGTGAGCGGTTTCCGAAATCAGCAAGTTGCGGGTCGAAACGTTGAGCAACTCTAGCTGGTCTAGCTCACCAATTAAGACTTTGGGATCGATCACAGTGCCAGAGCCAATGATGCATTCCGTATCAGGATAAAGAATGCCTGATGGGATGAGATGCAGCTTAAAGATCTGCTCATCCACCACCACAGTATGACCCGCGTTCACTCCACCCTGGTAGCGAACGACAACATCTGCTGATTTGCTCAACAGATCGGTAATTTTTCCTTTTCCTTCATCGCCCCACTGGGCACCGATGACAACGACGTTAGCCAAGAGTTTTGATCAGCGCTAGGTTTGCACAAACGTTGATTATCACCAGAAAGGGATACCTGTGTCAACGGGCATACACGAAAAATAGTCGGCTACAACACTCAGCCGGATGGCTGAATTCAGCTTGGTAGACCTGAAGAGTTACTGTGCGGCTTCAGCAGATTCGTTAGGATATCACAAATGAGCAAAAATGACGGACGACAACGCCTGCTGTTTTTTGCAGATGAGAGTGCTTTTAGACTGAAACCCCTTAATTTTTACCCTAAAGAGGTGCTTGTGGCTTTATACGCTGAACTACACCGTCACCTGGGGGGATCCGTTGTTCCCCGCGTTCTGTGGCGGTATCTGCAACGGAATGATTCTAAGTTGGCGCAACGCTTTCCGCTTTACCCTGAGTTTGAGGCTTTTTACACCCGTCCCCGTAGCACTCTAGACGAATATCTGGAGTTGCATACCCTGGTGGAATCGGTGCAAACGGCGGAGGCTCTCCCTTACTTTATCTATCGCTTGATGCGGGGTGCCTACATTTTTGAGAATTTGGCTTACCTTGAGTTGCGCTATACGCCTTACTTACGCACGCCGGATCATCTCACACAGGTACAACGCATTGATCTGATGGCAGAAATTGTGTCGATCGTGGGCAAAGCGAGTCGGCTCAACGAATACCCGATCGTGACCAGCCAAATTCTGTGTATGCATACGCGGCTGCCCTATGAAGTGAACCGGGCGATCGTCGATCTGGCAGCCCAATCACCAGATTATGTCTGCGCGATCGATGTAGCGGGCGGCGACAACCATTACGGTG
>JBGTJW010000569.1:0-5186 GCA_041744955.1 Stenomitos sp.
GAGTGTGCCACCTGTCGGCAGTGAGGAAGCGCGGAGCGCGCCCCCGATGCCGACCAGAGGCACACCCGGAAGCGAGGACGGGCGGAGTGCGACTACCACGACTCCCTTCTGGTTTGGTGAAACCATCACAACTGAGTTAGCCAACTATTCGGGCATTGATTGGGAGTACGAGGGTAAAGTGTGCAGCAAAGGCTCCTATGGCAAAGGTGCAACTGGGAGCGATCGCCGAGAAACAACGGCGGTTGGCAGTTTTGCGATCGCCAATCCCTTTGGTCTTTACGATATGCATGGGCTGGTGCGCGAATGGTGCGCCGATCGCTGGCATGATAGCTACCACAGTGCCCCTGACGACGGTACTGCCTGGATCGAAAACAGCACTACTGACCAACGTGTGCTGCGCGGCGGTTCCTGGAATAGCGGACCCAAAGCCTGCCGCTCTGCCTTTCGCAGTAAGCTCAATCCCGACACGCATTTGTATGATGTTGGGTTTCGGGTGGTGGTAGAAGGATGAAGAAAGGCAGAAGGCGGAAGGCAGAAGGCGGAAGGCGGAAGGCGGAAGGCAGAAGGCTAAAGGCTAAAGGCAGAAGGTTAAAGGCTAAAAGTTTGGTCAGCAGTCAGAATTAACTTGAAACGTTCAAACTCAAAACTCAAAACTCAAAACTTCTCACCCCTCACCCCTCTCCCCTCACTCCTCGCCCGATCGTGGGAAAATGGAACGGTTCCGTCTTAACGCGCTTTTGTGATTTCTACCGTTACTGTTACTGTTCCAGCGACTACCGCCAATTTGGGACCAGGGTTCGATTGTTTGGGAGCAGCGCTGACGCTTGCCAATCAGTTCCGGTTTTCGTTATTGCCGCCAGGGGCGAAACCCAGCATTACGGCGATCGGTGCTGAGGCAGAACGAGTCACGACAAACAGTAGCAATCTGGTGTATCAAGCGTTTGTCAAGGTGTATGAGCACCTCAAGCAAGTGCCCCCACCGATCGCGATGGAGATTCAGTTAGGTGTACCGCTAGCACGGGGGTTGGGTAGTTCGGCAACCGCGATCGTGGGTGGCTTGGTGGGTGCCAACGCTCTGGCAGGTTCGCCGCTGACGCAGGCTGAGGTCATGGAACTGGCGATCGCCATCGAAGGGCATCCTGATAATGTGGTGCCAGCGCTCATTGGTGGCTGTCGCCTTGCCGCAACAGGGATTGATGGCGGCTGGGAGATCTGCGAGATTCCCTGGCATCACAGCGTTGTACCGATCGTGGCGATTCCTGCTTTTGAACTTTCGACGAAAAAAGCGCGACAGGTGCTGCCCTCCACGTACAGTCGTGCCGATGCGATTTTTAACGTAGCGCATCTGGGTTTGCTGTTGCGTGGTCTGGAAACGGGACAGGGCAACTGGTTACAGGCTGCTCTGCAAGACCGCCTTCATCAACCGTATCGACAGGCGTTGATTCCAGGCTATGAGATGGTGGAGACGGCAGCGCTGACGGCTGGTGCGTACGGCGTAGTCATTAGCGGTGCGGGTCCAACACTGTTGGCATTGGCACACCAGGATGTGGCGCAGGCTGTGAGTGACGCGATCGCCCATGCCTGGGCTGAGCAAGACTTTGCGGTGACAGTACATTTGCTTCAGCTTGACCCGCATGGGGCGATCGCTCAAACGACGATCGTTTAACTAAGTCGTGTATTCTGCGTTGATTTTGACGTAATCGTAGCTGAGGTCGCAGCCCCAGGCTTGACCAGACCCGGCACCATTGCCGACCCGAAGCGCGATCGTCACCGTATCCTCTTGCAGATAAGCCCCTAATGCCGCTTGGCGCAGGTAGTTGCTGGCAGCATCGCGATCGAACGGCTGTGGTTGACCGTTCTGCATCATCAGAAAGTCGCCAAGCTGGATTTGCAGGTCGTCTTGATGGAACAGCACGCCTGCACGTCCTGCCGCGCCAGCAATTCTGCCCCAGTTAGGATCGCGTCCAAAGATGGCTGCTTTCACCAGCGATGATCCGGCGATCGTGCGGGCAATTTGGCGTGCTTCTGCATCATCATTCGTGCCCGTCACCTGCACCTCGACGAGACACGTTGCACCTTCGCCATCCCGCGCGATCGCCTTTGCCAGATAGATGCAGACCTCTGTTAGCATTGCCTCTAGCTTCTCGGCTTCGGCTCCGGCTTCGGTAATGGCGGGTGTGCGCGACTGTCCATTGGCTAATGCGATCAGCGAATCATTCGTACTGGTATCGCCATCCACCGTAATTTGGTTAAAGCTGCGGTCTGCGGCTCGGCTCAACATTTGCTGCCAGAGGTGGGGCGAGACAGCCGCATCACAGGTGATAAACGCCAGCATCGTTGCCATGTTGGGGTGGATCATGCCAGACCCTTTGGCAATGCCCCCAAGGCGAACAGGGCGACCGCCGATCGTCGTTTCGAGGGCGATCGACTTTGTGACTAAATCTGTGGTTGTAATTGCCTTCGCCGCACTGTCTGCACCCGTGTCTGAAACGGTGGCAACCAACTGTGGCAGTGCCGCTTTCAGTGCCTCCAGCTTGATGCGTTGACCAATGACACCCGTTGAGGCAAGCAAAATCGACTCTGACGGCACCCCTAACGTCTGACTGAGGGCAGTAGCACATTCCAGCGCATCGTCCCAACCGATCGCACCGGTTGCCGCATTTGCCTGCCCAGCGTTGCACAAAATGGCGTAGGCACCCGCTTTTGCCTGAAGCCGCTCTCGACAGTAGTCTACGCACGCCGCTCGCACTTGACTGGTTGTAAAGACTCCAGCCGCGATCGCCTCTACATCAGAAACGATCAGCGCCAGGTCAGGCAACCCCGATGGTTTGAGTCCTGCTTTGATGCCTGCTGCGCGATAACCTTTAGGAGCCGTAATGCTTCCAGGAATTTCCTGCCAGTCCGCCATGCTTGCCTCCACTGTAATCACTGCTTGACAGGCGATTATATCAGGGGCAGGGATAGTTTTGTCGTTAGTGGTTAGCAGTTGGGAAGAAAGGCTAGAAAATGAAGGCTAAAGGCTAAAACCGCTTCAAAGCCACTAAAGCCGGAATGCAATATTTTGTAGCGGCAACAAGCTGTGGAGTAGCTGTGCTGGGGTATGGCAGCACCGCTTGCTTAATATTGGCTTTGGCAACCTGCCGCAAACGAGGACAACCTTCAGCCTTTAGCCTGCAACCTTCTGCTTTCGCACAAAAAAAAGGGAGAGTCGCCAAAGCGTCTCCCCCTATCATCAGGGTGCATCTACTAAACACATTATGCCATCTAAGGGGTGGGGGGTGTCACCCCCTATTTATGTTTTTTTGACGAAGAGTGACGACTTGCTGCCTTAAACCTTGCGTCAGTCTTAGCCATTAAGCTGTTTTGCAAGGAGTTGGTTGGTGAGCTTGGGATCGGCGCGACCACCCGTTTGCTTCATCACTTGCCCGACAAAGAAGCCCAACATCTTGGTTTTGCCGCTGCGATACATCTCTAGCTCTTTGGGATGAGCGGCAATGACTACAGCGATCGCTGCCTCGATCGCGCCTGTATCCGAAATCTGGATTAACCCTTTCTGCTCGATCAGCGCTTTGGGTGAGCCACCTTGAGCCAGCAATTCTGGCAGTACATCTTTGGCAATCTTGTTGCTGATGGTGTTGCTGTCGATCAAGCCAATGAGTTCAGCGAGATCAGTGGTCTTCAGCGAGAGATCCGTGATGCTCAGGCTATTGTTGTTGTTCAGGTGGGCGCTGATGTCACCCATGATCCAATTTGCTGCCTGTTTGGGATCGGCATTTGCTGCCACGGTTGCCTCAAAGTAGGCGGCGATCGTCTGGTCATCCGTCAAGATGCGCGCATCGTAAACCGACAAACCGAGTTCGCTTTCATAGCGCTGACGTTTTTGGTAGGGCAGTTCGGGCAGTTCCGATCGCCATGACTCCAACTGCTGCGCTGCGACTTCGATCGGACCCAAATCGGGTTCAGGAAAGTAGCGGTAGTCGCTAGAGCCTTCCTTCAGCCGCATACTGATGGTGCGCTGAGAGCCTTCTTCCCAGAGCCGCGTTTCTTGCAGAATGCGTTCGCCTGCCTCGATCGCCTCGATTTGTCGCTCAATTTCATACTCGATCGCCTTCTGGATGGCGCTAAACGAGTTCATGTTTTTGATTTCGACCTTCGTGCCAAACTCCTTTCGCCCAACCGGACGCACAGAGATATTCACATCGCAACGGAGCGAACCTTCCTGCATATTGCCGTCACTCACGCCCAGATAGCGCACAATGCGCCGGATTTCCTGAGCATATTCAGCCGCTTCTCGACCTGTGCGTAGATCTGGCTCGGAGACGATTTCAATGAGGGGTACGCCAGCGCGGTTGTAGTCTACCAGCGAATAGGTGGAACCAGAGAGGCGGTCACTCCCACCATGCACCAGTTTGCCCGCGTCTTCTTCCATGTGTAGACGGGTCACACCGATGCGTTTTTTAGTCGCGGTGCCTGTTTCCTTGTCGTAGAGGGAAACTTCGACCCAGCCATGTTCGGCGATCGGCAAGTCAAATTGCGAAATCTGATAGTTCTTGGGCAAATCAGGATAAAAGTACTGCTTGCGATCGAATTTGCTGTAGGGCGCAATCTGGCAGTTCAGCGCCAAGCCTGCCTTCACCGCATACTCCAGCACTTTTTGATTAAGGACTGGCAGCACTCCTGGTAAACCCAGGCAAATAGGGTCGATATGGGTATTGGGCGTGGCACCAAACGCTGTAGAGCTATTGGAGAAAATTTTTGTTTGGGTGCTGAGTTGGCAGTGCGTTTCCAACCCAATCACCGCTTCATATTGAGTTTTCACCGGAGTGGCAGTAGTCATACGTCCCAGATTGCGCCGACACAACAGGCTCCATTTTAGCGGTTACAGGTGGCTGTCTCGCATACTCCTTGATTTCAGCGTTCGATCGCTCACTGAGGCATTTGGTCAGAACTGTGCGATCGCAGTCAGTTTTGCAGAGCATGGGCGCGATCGACTGAGCAGCAAAATCAAAGATCTGGTCGAGACGTTGAGCTAGTCGTCTTACTTGACACCAGCAATGATCTGCCCAATCTCTTGAGGTGGGGCACCAGTGGCTAACATGGCTCGAATCAAAAGTTCGATCGACACAGAAGCATCGCCATTTTCAGCATTCGCAATCCGGGATTGGCTGGAGTTGTGACTGTAACCA
>JBGTJW010000570.1:0-7373 GCA_041744955.1 Stenomitos sp.
GTGCCACCGTCCGCCTCAGGTGCAGCCATCCTTAATTTGTGGGGTCGCCTTTGCCAGTTGCGGTAGCCCTCAGGGTCTTGCTCGGCAATCTCGCTAAACAGCCTGCCTTCCCACTCAGTCAGGTTGATTTCCTTCAAGCTATCGGTGATTTGCAGCGGTGCAACAGGCGGCGTTTTCAGACGAGACAAAATGCGATCGACAGTATCCTTTGCGCGTCGCAGAGGGCTGCTATACACCGCATCAAAAGACAGATCGCTGAGGGCGACACCGACTTGATCCGCCGATCGCTGCCCTGCCTCTGTAAGGGTCGATTTATCACCGTGACCCTGAACACGTCGTTCAACGTTAAAGCTACTCTCGCCGTGACGAACGAGGATGATGCGGGTAGTCAGAAGTTTGTCCTCCAGTGCGTCATTGTTAGTGGATAGTTGTTAGCTATAAGAAGGCAGAAGGGCAGAGGGAGCAAGGGGAGCCATAGCGTAGCGGTGCTACTCAAAACTCAAAACTCGAAACTCAAAACTTTTTCTTCATCCCTCTCTCCTGAAGAATTTTACCCCGTCTTGCGTACCGCCTTTGCCTATCTAGGCGACAATCGTTCTACGGGATTTGTGATCCTCATTCACAATGCAAAAGTGCCGTGCAAAGGTTTGAGCCGTTTTTAGTTGACCGCTAACGGCTAACAGCTAATCGTGACGTTGGAGAGTGCATGACAATTAAGCGGATTGTTCTGGTGATCTTGACAGTGCTGGCGATCGCCCTCATTGGTCAAGATCTGCTGGCAAGCTGGAGTCAACCCCAGTTCCAAAGTCGGCTGGAGCTGTACCAAACCAACCTGGTGCTACAGGCGACCGAGTGGCAGGGTGACGATCCGGGCTTGGTGTCTGTCCGCAAAGGCATCATCGGCGCTGAACCCATACAGGGAGCCACTAAGCAGTACCAGGAGCTACGCCAATCTGCCCAGAAAAATCTGGAACGGACGCAGCTTTTGCTAGCTTCTCCGACTGCCGATCCATCCCTAAAAGCTTCGACACCCAAACTAGAACGCTTGCTTACCGAACTCGATCTCAGGCTGGGTGTCCTTCAGGTGCAGCAGGGGCAGGTTGCCACGGCACAAAAAACCTGGGCAGGCGTGATCCAGCAAACAGACGGAAACGCTAGCCTTGAGCCACTGAGCAAAACGGCTGGTGTGCTGGCAGGGCTTTGGAGCGACCCACCCCGGTTGTTTCCTGATGCTGAACCAACCCTAAAGCAAAATCTGGATAGCTGGTTTCGCTATCGCTCGCTCGCCCAACTATATCAACTACAGCAACGACAGGACGCACTGACCGATCTTCAAGCCGCGCAACAGGCAACAGCAGAACGGGCGCTCACTAATTTGGCGATCGTCGGCGGCATCCCCACTATCAGCGGTTTGCTTGGCATCAGTATTCTGCTCTTTCTATTAGGGCAGTGGGTCGTGCGACGCAAGCAATCTCTTCTTGCACCAGAAGGCATGGCAGCATGGACAGTGCCATGGGATGGCGAAATTGTCTGGCAGGTGTTAATCTTTGGCTTCTTCCTGGTAGGGCAAATCCTGCTACCACTAGGGCTTGGCGTATTTCAGCAAGCAGCGGGCTTCAATCCAGCGACCTTGAGCGAACGCGCCAGAGCGTTTTACATCCTAGCGAATTACTTGCTGTTAGCGGCTGGCGGCTTGGTAGTACTATATTTCTCGATTCGGAAATTCTTGCCGCTGCCCGACGGTTGGTTTCAGGTTAGGCTGCGGAGCCGATGGCTCCTTTGGGGTCTTGGTGGCTATTTCGCAGCCCTCCCACTGGTGATTCTCATCTCGCTGGTTAACCAAAAAATTTGGCAGGGGCAGGGCGGCAGTAATCCTATTTTGCCGATCGCCCTGGAAGGCAAAGATCAGGTTGCTTTTGCGATCTTTTGCGTCACTGCCGCGATCGCGGCTCCCATTTTTGAAGAAATTTTGTTTCGGGGCTTCTTGTTGCCCTCACTCACTTGTTATATGCCCGTTTGGGGTGCGATCGTCCTCAGTAGCTTCATCTTTGCGCTCGCGCACCTTAGCCTCTCGGAAGTGCTGCCGCTGATGACATTAGGGATTGTGCTGGGTTTTGTCTACTCGCGATCGCGCAACCTCCTCGCCTCCATGCTGCTGCACAGCTTGTGGAATAGCGGCACCCTGCTCAGTCTGTTTGTCTTGGGCAGTAGCACACAATAGCAAGGAGCACTTTGTCAAAGACTGAAGCAAAGTAAATTTTTGTTGCTTAAGATTCTCCCAATGTCGTTTGAAGAGAGGCTAGGGGATGAATAGAGGCAGATTATTACGATAATTGTCTGCAACGAGAGCATCAATCTTTGCATTTTGGAGAGAACGACGATGGAAAGTTACGGGTCAACGGGGCTAGACGGCTTACTGGAGAAAAGCTACACAGTTAAAATTGGCGACTACATTGGCACTGGTTGGGAAACGTTCAAGAAAAATCCGGGTGGGTTTGTTGGCTTTACACTGGTGGTTGCCTTAATTAACATTGCAGTCGCCAAAATTAATCAATCTGCCTCTCCGGTCGGTACATTCATCAGCCTGTTGATTTCTGGACCTTTAAACGCAGGCTTTTTAATCGTGGCATTCAAGCTTTTAAGAAATCGCGCCACAACGTTTGGCGATTTCTTTAGGGGCTTCAATAACTTCCTGCCGCTTTTCCTGGTCAGTCTCGTTTCTAGCGTGGTGATTGGTATTGGGTTTTTCCTGATTCTCATTCCTGGCATTTATCTGGCAGTTGCCTACACCTTTGCGCTGCCCTTAGTACTTGAAAAGAAGATGAACTTCTGGGATGGAATGGAGTTTAGCCGCAAGCTGATTTCTAAGCAGTGGTTTTCTTTCTTTGGCTTTGCTTTTGTGTTGGTACTACTTAATCTGGCGGGTGGTTTGCTGCTGGGTATCGGTCTGCTCGTGACGATTCCGCTTAGTGTTTGCGCGATCGCTGCCGCCTATGCGGATATCGTGGGTTTACCAGCTAGCAGTGCTGATTTTTAGAAGCGGGGTTCTTATCTGAGTGCCTTTGCTGGGCAAAGCTGCTTAAAGAAAGTGGATAGTTTTTGACCAATCGCCTTCTACTTCATCTACGCTCAAGAGAGAACCCCGTAGATGCTTGTGGAAGGTTTTTCCTTTGGTTTTAGACGCAACAAAACTCACGCTGCCCCAAGGCGATCGCACAACTGAGGCGATCACAGCACCCTCTCTAGAAATTGCCATCCTGGATGTGACTGGGATGAAGTGTGCTGGCTGTGTTCGAGCCGTTGAGAACGAACTGAAACAATGTCAGGGTGTGGCGACAGCAACAGTCAACCTGGCGATCGAAGTAGCAACGGTTGAATACGAGAGTGGTGCGCTTCAGCCCTCTACTTTAGCGACAGCTTTAACCGAGGCGGGGTTTCCGTCTCAGCTTCGACTGTCTGACAGTACGCTTGATTCTACTGATCCTCAGAGCAGCGATCGCCTTGATTTTCAGGCACAACGGCAGATAGAGTCGCAGCGACAGCTTTGGCGGTTGGCGATGGCGATCGCTCTGTTGCTGCTGTCAGGCATTGGGCATCTCGACCAATTAGGTCACTTGAATCTGCCTGGTTTGTCAAACCTCGGCTTCACTAATATTTGGTTCCATTGTGGGCTGGCAACCGTTGCGCTGCTTATACCAGGGCGATCGATGCTGATCGACGGTTGGCGTGGACTGCGACGCAACGCCCCCAACATGAATACACTCGTCAGCATGGGCACGCTGACCGCCTATCTCACTAGCTTAGTGGCGCTACTGGTGCCTCAACTAGGCTGGGAATGCTTTTTTGATGAGCCTGTCATGCTGGTTGGCTTTATCTTGCTGGGTCGCACACTCGAACAACAAGCAAGAAATCGTGCTGCCAGTGCTTTTCAATCCTTACTTGCCCTCCAACCAAAGGTGGCACGGTTGATGAAGGGGCGGAGTGAGCAAGAGAGAGGAGAGAGGGGAGAGGAGAGAGAAGAGAGGAGAGAGGAAAGAGGGGAGCAAGAGCAAGGGGAGTCTCTCAAAACTCATGACTCAAAACTCTCCCTCACCTCAGACTTCATCGAGATTCCCGCCGATCGCGTTCGTCTGGGTGAATGGCTGCAAGTGCTACCAGGGGACAAAGTGCCTGTGGATGGTGAAGTAGTGATTGGGCAGACCACTGTGGATGAGTCGATGCTGACGGGTGAGGCAATCCCCATCCTGAAGCAGCCTGGAGACTTAGTAGCAGCCGGTACACTTAACCAGACGGGCACGATCGCGCTGCGTGCGACTCGTACAGGCAAGGAAACGACCCTGGCACAAATTATTGCGCTGGTTGAAGCCGCCCAAACCCGTAAAGCCCCCATCCAAAACCTGGCAGATACAATTGCGGGCTATTTTACCTACGGCGTGATGACGATCGCCTTCCTCACGTTCTTGTTCTGGTATCTCTTCGGTAGTCACCTCTGGGGCGACGCTCTGATGCCGATCGGTCAACACGCCATGAGTGCTGGACACGCCATGTCGCACTCCTCACTCCTCATCCCTCATACCTCACCCTTCGTTCTCAGCCTCAAACTGGCGATCGCTGTCCTTGTGATTGCCTGCCCCTGCGCCCTGGGACTTGCCACACCGACTGCTATCCTCGTTGGCTCCGGCATTGGGGCTGAACGTGGTCTCCTCATTCGTGGGGGCGATGTACTGGAGCGCGTGCATCAACTGGACACTGTAATCTTCGACAAAACAGGTACGCTCACTACTGGCAAACCGATTGTCACGGACTGTATTGTGCTGGAAAGCGGTCAGCGGCCAGAATGTAGCGATCAGCCATCAGTGGTCAGCGGTCAGCAGCCAGATCCCAGTAGTGCCTTTCCTTCTATTGCTTCACAACAGCAAGCCACATCCCCACCACCTGCCTCCTCTGCTCCCATTTCACCCCCTCACCCCTCACCCCTCACCCCTCACACACTTCTCCAACTCGCTGCCAGTGTCGAAAGCGGCACACGCCATCCTTTAGCGATCGCCATTCAGCAGCAAGCACAGCAAAAGTCACTGGAGCTTTTGGCAGCAAGAGCTTTCTTGACTGCGCCGGGACTGGGCGTAGCCGCGATCGTCACGCTGCCAGAAACAACGGTGGAAGTTCCAGTGGCGATCGGCACGCAAGCGTGGTTAGCGCAGCAGGGTGTCACCGTTAATGAGGCTGCTAAAACAGCGGCGCAGGCGTTGCTTCAAGCGGGAAAGACCGTTGTTTATGTGGCTGTAGACGGCACCTTGGCAGGACTCATTGCTGTCACCGATACACTTAGACCGGATGCAATTGAAACGGTCGCAGCACTGAAGGCAATGGGTCTAACGGTCATGCTATTAACAGGCGATCAGTTAGATTCGGCACGGGCGATCGCCCAACCGCTGGCGTTTAACCCCGATCACATTTTGGCGGGTGTACTGCCAGAGGGCAAAGCTCAGGCGATCGCGGCGCTTCAGGCAAAGGGGCACAAAATTGCGATGGTTGGCGATGGCATTAACGATTCACCTGCTCTTACTCAGGCTGATGTCGGTATTGCCTTACATTCTGGTACTGATGTCGCGGTAGAAACGGCAGGCATTGTTCTGATGCGCGATCGTCTGACAGATGTTGTCGAGTCCATACGGTTGAGTCACGCAACCTTTAATAAAATCCGCCAAAATCTCTTCTGGGCATTTGCTTACAATGTGTTAGGAATCCCCCTAGCAGCCGGATTACTACTGCCAACGGCTGGTCTTTTATTAAGCCCTGCCGCCGCAGGCGCTATGATGGCTCTTAGTTCCGTTAGCGTCGTGTCTAACTCCCTGTTGTTGTACCTCACCTTCCCTACATCGAGCCGCGTTGGAAATGCCAGATGATTCGCTGTAGGATCGGTCAGACTTGTTTCTGCACTATTTGTATCAAGGCTGCCCGTGTCAAGTAAACCAACAGTCTTTTAGGTCTCATGTCTTCAGAATCTTACCAAAGCCATTTGCTGATTGTTGAAGATGATAACGGACGGCGCAGCATGACGCTGGACGACTCCGAATACTCTATTGGCAGAGATCCAACCTGCGGTATCTGCCTTGATTCGCTCTTTGTTTCTCGCCGTCATGCGACGCTGCTACGCCTTCCCAATGGCGATGGCACCGTTAGCTATCGCATTATTGATGGTGACCTTGAAGGCAGACCGAGTTCCAATGGGTTTTTGGTCAACGGCTATCGTCTCCGTACGCACAACTTGCAAAACGAAGATGAGGTTGTGTTCGGACCGCAGGTGCGCGTCATTTACTATCTGTGCCAGCGCGATAGCGTCGTGACGATGCCAGTCGATGAGTTTGATATTACGCTGATTAGCCCAGGGATGATGGACGATGATGGTGGTACGTCTAAACGTAAACGCCAGGTGTCGAGCCTCCTTAACGCTTGGCAAAAGCAACCACGACGGTCGGTCTTAAAACTCAAGCGCAAGCGATCGGAACAGTGATTTCAGTTGCCGTTAGCATCTTAAGGCACAGGAAATGAGTGGGGTCTGGGGGTGCTACCCCCTAGCCAGGGCATTTACTCCATCTACTGCTCAGCGAATCACAGGAGCCATCGACACCCCAACGCCCCGTCCGAACCGCTACTACGTTGCTAGGGACTGATCTAAGCTTTGTCAGCACCAGATGCTATGGCAGTCGAAGAGAACGTGAGGACAGACATAAACCTTGAAACCGCCTTCGAGCAAGGGCTTCGATTCATCTCTCATCTTTTTGCTATATGTTGCTCTTTGACTAAGGGGCAGTGCCTTTAGGCATTCTGATGGGCATACTTCGATCAATGGTAAACATGGGCTATGTTCTGCAACAGGCGCTATGATGGCGAAGTAGTGCTGTTAACTTCGTCATAACCCGCTGTTTTTCAGCTTCCATCACTTAAGCTTGGCTAAGAGTGCAGTGAGACAGTTTAGAAAGCTTCAGGCAGTCGGTCTAGTCAGCGCTCACCTCATCACGTCACGTATTGTTCAATGCCTTCAGAACCGCATCAAAATCATTTGCTGATTATTGAAGATGACAAAGGACAGCGAGAATTTGTCCTTGATGGTCCCGTTTATTCGATCGGGAGAGATCCAAAATGCGATGTGCGGCTCATTTCGCAGTTTGTCTCGCGCCGTCATGCAACCTTAGTGCAGCTCCTTGACGATAACGGTGCCTATTATTACCGCATTGTAGATGGCAATCTTAAAGGCAAAACGAGTGCCAATGGTCTGATGATCAACGGGCGCAAGCTTCAGGCACACGATTTGCAAAATGAAGATGAAGTTGTTTTTGGACCACAAGTACGCGCTATCTATTATTACCTCA
>JBGTJW010000571.1:0-10366 GCA_041744955.1 Stenomitos sp.
GGGGCTTAACCTTAATTGAGTGTGCAACCCCGTATTAATCAGCGCTATGGCTTCTGCACTCACCGTTTCTGGCAAAGTGATGAGTAAAACGCAACCCACGCAGAGAAAAACCGCGATCGCCCTTATAGAAACTGTCTTTAAAAGTGTTCTAAATGAAAGAGCAGCTTTGATGCAACCTCGTTTCAATTTCGCAAACTGAACGAAGCAAGGAGCGATCGCGGTTTAGCGGTGCCGACTTACTGCAAATAAGGTGCTAAACCAAAAATGGTGAGTACGCCGAGAATATGACCAAAACTGACCGAAGCAAGAACGGTCGCGACACTGGGTCTGTTAAACACTGGTGCAAGAGGACCGAGGGGCATTTCAGGACCAACGTGAGGCAGCTTGATTGTACGCGATGCAATAAAAAGAATGAGAAGCGACCAACCAATGATGATTGGTGTGCCTTGCCAATACCACAACTCCGTAGGAGTTTGACCAGCGGCTGTTTTTGCAATAAACCAAAACGAGTGAATCAAGCGTTACTCTCCTTTGTAATTAAGGCGCTAGGCTACTTAAGCAAGACTAGGATCATCGTGGTTTTAATCACGCAATCGCACCTCAGTCCAACGATGGATTTACCAGAGCCAAGCCTACAGCCAAGCCGAGATTCCTTGCATCATGCCGGACGACGATCGCTGAAACCACAGGTATAGCCGTAGCCATAAGCTGTTCAACATTTAAACTGGGTATTTAGAAGGCTGAAACCCTTTACTAGCTTAGATCGCCTCGAAAATTCAAATGACTAACAGCTTACTGGTGAGGACGGGGTGCAGGAGTAGAACCCCCTTCGGCTTGAGCGCTCAGGTCGAAAGCTGGCTGGGGGCAAAGCCCATACACACCCTTTGATCCCAATATTCTAAGTTCTGTGACAATAGCTATAACAATTGAGCCTATCTTTGCGTAGACGCAATCAGCCCACTACTTTTCCCGCATTCGGTGAGAAGCGTCAGTCCTTTCTAGTTCTCTTTACTTCGTAAGGCAGAGTGATTGCATCTTTTTCTCCTCCCTCCGTCTAACGCAGGTTCTTGCTAGAGGTAGGGACAAGCAACCCGGTTCGCCTGTTAACTTAAACACATGACAAAGGTTTTTCAAACCACTATTCCACGGGAGTTGACATTATGAATATCTTGGCTTGGATCGTTTTAGGTTTAATCGCAGGCGCGATCGCGAAGGCTCTTTTCCCTGGGCATCAGGGTGGTGGCATTCTTGGCACCATGGTTCTTGGTATCGTTGGTGCCTTCGTCGGTGGTAGTCTGTTCAGCTTCTTGACTACTGGTACGCTGGCGTTAACCTCAGCCGGACTGAGCCTCGGTGGCGTTGCAGTCGCGGTGCTGGGTGCGATCGTGGCACTGTTTATCTACTATGCCGTGACCCGTCGGAGCGCTTCCTACTAAGCGTTTTGGTTCCAATTGCCATCGTTGATGGTAGCAACTACTGGTCAAACTTGATTAAAAGATAAGCGACCCAATTATTGAACGGGTCGCTTATCTTTTGCTACGTCGCCATTGCTTTTAGAAATCAGCGCGATCGCTGCTCTTGGTCGTATGGTTCAACAAGAACTGCACCCTTTTGCTTTTACGCTCGTCCCTGAAGCAACCGCACCAGCCACACAGCCAGCCAGCCTAAAAGGGCATATACGACGATCGCAATTAGCACATTCACATCAAAAATATTTGCGCCGCCACCCGTTACCGGACTAACAAACAAGGTGGAAAACGGTGCCACGAAAGGATCTGAAAGGTTATAGATGACTTGGGCAAAGGTGTTGTCGGTGTTTGCGCCCAAGACACGCAATAAGAAGCGTAGACCCAACAGAACTTCTAGTAACCCTACAAAAAAATAAATGCTATTGATGATCCAGTTTGATGTTGTTGTTCTGCGGGCAAGCTCAAGCCGCTGCTCTTCTTGCTGAAGCTGTAAGGCTTCCTGTTGACGACGCAGTTCTTGCTGCCGCTCAATATTAGACGGATCGTTAGGATTCATAACGGCTCTCTCAATACAATTAGTAGTCTGTCAGTGTTCAATCTGTGTGTAAAGACGCTTGAGCCATTACCAATCTGCTGATTTCTGCAACGGCTTACGTCCACTTACCAGGCGGTTGTTTCACGATCGAGCGCCTCTCGATCGGGTATGTGATGAGTCAAGCAGGGGTCGGGTTAAAGCAGACTGTGCGTTCGTCACGCTAATGAGCCTGTGATGAAGTCCAGGCGTTCCTCCACACAAAGAGCCGTAGCAGGGATAAAGGCTTCGTAGAGGTCAGTCTGTAGCGATTTAACAAGTCCCATATCAAGACGATCGTCGTACTGCTGGCATAGCCCTTATCGAGTAAAGGTTGGCTGACGATGACCCGTTAACCGCTGTTCGACGCTCATGCAGCACGACCTTAAGCCAACCTGCTAAGGGTTCGGTGAAGAAGATGCTCCCTGTGCTGTTGCGTTCGTGTGTACAATCCACTGCTTCTGATTGTCCTAGTTTAGCAGGGAGTGGCGATCGCGTTTCTTTGCCCAATGCCACGGGTTGCTCATCCACCAGAGCACTCCGTCGGGGAACACCAGCGAGGTCAGTCAGTTTCCTTTCAACTCGACGCAGTTCTTTCCAGTTGACCGTTTACTATTTGGCGCTGGGGTAGTTTAACGATAATGCTTGTGCCTACGCCCTCTTCACTCTCTACAATAATTTGCCCATTATGCAAATCCAGGCATCGTTTTACCATTGTCAGCCCTAGCCCAGTACCAGGAATATCGCCGACGTTATCTGCCCGCTGAAACGGCTGAAATAAATGCTTTTGCGTGGCAAGCGGAATGCCAATACCCGTGTCTCGCACTTGTAACGTGACTTCTTCAGCCAGACAGGAGAGATCGAAATAAATCGGGCTACCTGAGTGAGAATATTTGACTGCGTTTGAAATTAAATTCGTCAGAATGTGTCTGAGCAGCTTGGGATCTAAACAAGCATCTTCACAGTCACCCTGGCAACGGAACGTAATGGCATGGTTTAACCCCGCACTGAACTGGATTTCCTCCACCAGTCCTCGACAGAATTCCTCTAAATCTAACGGTGCTGGCTCAAACTTTAAGCTCCCGCCTTCAACGCGACCAACAGCTAACAAATCGTTCAACAATTGATCCATCGATCGGACTGATTGTTGAATCATGTATAAGAATTCGCGTCGTCGTTCTTCCGTTAACCTGTGGTTTTCCTGCTCCAGTAGTTGAGCACAACTCAAAATCGATGTCATTGGGCTTCTAAGCTCATGCGCTGCCATCGACCAGAACCGCGACCGCAGTTCACTCAACTCTTTTTCTTTTTCTAAAGCGACCCGAATAGCCATTTCTGACAAGCGGCGGCGAAGGGCAATTTCGATCGCCACCTGTAAGTCCCGCTCATCAAACGGCTTGACGATATACCCAAAGGGTTCTGTTACTTTCGCCCGCTCCAGGGTGGCTTCATCAGCATAGGCTGTTAAATAAATGACCGGCGTACCAAAAACGACTCGAATTTGTTCTGCCGCTTCGATACCATCCATCTGACCTTTGAGCCGAATATCCATCAAGACTAGATCGGGTCGGTATGCCGCCACCTTTTCAAGCGCGGCTTCTCCAGTGGCAACCGATGCGGCTACAACATACCCCAACTTTTTTAAGCGCTTCTCGATGTCTCGAGCAACGACTCTTTCATCCTCAACAACTAAAATCTTTTCACCAGCCACTTACTTATCCCTTCCCAGTGTTTTCTAGTTCTGAAAATTTAATCGTAAAGGTTGTTCCTGCTCCGTTGGTCTGACCGCATTCGATCTCGCCTTCTAGCTGCTCGGTGAAGATACAGACTAATTCTAAGCCAAGTGATTCTGTGTTGCGAAAGTCTACGTCTGGCGGAAAGCCAATCCCATTATCTTGAACGGTTAAGGCATAGCAATTGTCGGTCGTGGGAGAAAGCTTAATCAAAATTTGATTTTCTAACGTTGGGGCTGGAAAGGCGTGTTTTAAGGCATTAGAAACTAATTCATTGATAATTAAGCCACAGGGGATGGCTGTATCAATATTGAGCCAAACGTCGATCGCCTCGGTACTCAGCGTTGCAGACTGTGAATTTGCTGTATAAGACCGCAGCAGAGCGTGTGCTAAGTCACGGATATATTCATCAAAGTTTATCTTGAGCAGATTATTTGACTGATGCAGCTTTTCATGAATCAGCGCCATCGAACGAATCCGATTTTGGCTGTCCTTGAATAGTGCAAGCACCCGATCGTCCTTGATATAGTCCGATTGCAGCCTTAAGACGCTTGAGATCACCTGGAGATTATTCTTGACCCGGTGGTGAATTTCTTTCAGTAAGACTTCCTTTTCCTTTAAGGATAGCTTTAGTTGCTCCTCAGTGCGCCTGCGCTCCTTGAGTTCGTTCTGCACCTGCTGATACAGTTCTGATTGCTGAATCGCGATCGCCATGTGCGTTGCCAGTTGCTTCAGCAAGTCAACTTCAAACTGCCGCCACCGTCTGGGTCCAGAGCAGTGATAGGCGCACAACAAACCCCACAAATGGTCGCCTTGCAGGATTGGTACAACTAAGCTTGCCCGAATATCATAGAGAACTAGAATGTCGATATGACACTGCGTTAAACCAGCGGTGTAAATATCGTCACAAACTTGAGTCCGTCCTTCTTTATAAGCCTGGGCATAGTTTTGCCCAAAGCACGTATCCCGAATGCTGCTGTTGAGCGCCGGTCGCCAGCCCTTCTCGACCGACTCGACTACGGTTGTGCCGCTCCAGTCAGGGTGGAACTGGTAGATAATCACTCGATCGGTTTTAAGGAACTGCCGGACTTCCTCTACACTCCTTTGAAGGATTTCATTGAGGTTAAGGGACTCCCGAATGTGGAGCGCCATCGCAGCGAGAATCTGACTGCACTGCAATTGTTCTAGCAAGCTTACTGGATTCTCTAGCAACTGAAGGTCTAACGCGAGTGACAGATTTTGACCCGACTCGGCGCTTGAAACCTCAAACTGCTGGATCGATCGATGCAGTTGCTCTACAGCACTGTGCATCTCGTCTAAGTCCAGCGTCTCTACAAAACTCGTGGGTGAGACAACGCCTAAAAGCTCACCCTGGCTACCGCACACCCCAAACCGCTGTACTTTTGTTTGTTGCATTTCCCAGTAGGCAACTAAGACCGATTCAGAGGACGCAAAGTGCAGGAAGGGAGTGCTCATCACTGCTTGAGCTTGGAGCTGCGACAAGTTCACCCCTAGCGCCCAAAGCTGAAGAATGTGCCGCTCTAAGATTAATCCTACGGGGTGAGCCTCAGTCTGCCTATCATCTGTTAGCACAATGTAATCAACTGGATGGTGCAGCATCAGTTGGGCTAACTCAAGAACGGACGTTTTTGCAGGTGCTTGCACGACTGGCGGAGAAACAAGCGCTGCTAAGGGCTTAGATTTTAACAATTCGTCTAGCTGTAAGACCTGATGCACACTCGCCGGGGTAATGATGCCGAGCCATTGCCCCAACTCATTCACCACAGGCAGATGCTGCACCTGCTGTTGACGCAACTGAGCCAGGGCAGTAAAAACAGTTTGATCTGCCGCTTGGGTCAAAACGGTGACAGGTTGCCGCACCACGTCAGCGATTTTGATCGCAGTTAAATCTTGTCCTGAGACGATCGCCTGTAGTGCGTCTTGCTCGGCAAACACCCCCAAGACCTGCATCCCCTCCACCATCAGAAGACCACTTGCGCGTGCTTCGCTCATCAATATGGTGCCGAGCGAGAGTTCCAAACCCGGAAGAGCACAACTGCTCTGCGCTTTGCTCATCATCATGATTGCATCGCTAACGGAGGTATCAGGCGATACGGTCAGCGGACGTCGATCGATGGCAGGGTCTAACGACAGAAAAGAGGTTGATACGTGTTGCGAATTCATACAAACGGTCAAAGTTTAGTGACAGGTGCTGTATCGGCGCAGGAATCGAAGGGTGATTAGCAGCGAAAAATGGGTGAAAGAGAGTAAGGCATAGCTGACCCTATTCTATTGAAGGGTGGAGAAAATTCGGTTCTGTCGCCATTTTTTTAAAGTGACAAACGCTCTGTGACAAACGTACCGCTTTAAGCGCTCACTTGAAAGAGTGCTTCGATCCCCCTCACCTGAGAAACACTGTCCCCGTTGCTGCTTCCTTTCACCGGTTCTTTGCGAATCAGACTCATTTGCAAATCAGACTCATTGCCTCAAGCCCGCACAAAGACCTTCTCGCCATGCTGAACGCTTGGTATCCCAACATCGGTTTGACCATGCGCTTCACGTGGCGCTGATCGTACGGAAGCGTACCCGCGATCGATTCCCTTTCTTACTCCATTACAGCCCAATTGGACTGAGCTAGCGATCGATACATTCCCAGTCCCGACAGGCTCAAAAGCACTCCCCTAACCAACGCATACCAGAGGGCTAAACGAGTTCGGCTGCGACAAAACAATTAGTGGCTGTTCATGCTGGCAATTTACAGAGCCGTATTGAAACAATCGCCCTGAACGGAAATGGTTTGAGGGGGTTGTACCATTGTCTATTATTTTGGCAATCACCATAGGATTGCTGGAATGTGGAGGAAGCGACAAATGAGTCAGCGCAGGAAAGCTTAGAAGCATAGATTAAACATCCTGCGCTGTTCCCATAGAGGAGAAGGAAAGAGGTTGTTGAATAAATGATCTAACACTCCAGCGCTATATTGAGTTAAGCGGTGGTTCAGGCGGTTCACTGCCGGAGAACACAGGTGTGACTAAAATCTTATCAACTCGTGTCCCATCCATATCCACAACTTCAAAACGTAGGTCACTCCATTCAAAATGCTCACCCGAGCGTGGGATATGACCTAAAAAATGCAATACAAACCCACCCACTGTATGAAAACTGCCCGTTGCTTCCTCTGGCAAAAACTCCTTACTGACTAAATCTTTCAAATCATCAATCCCCAGCGAACCATCAAGGAGCCAAGACCCATCCTCTCGTTGCACAATCAGGGGGTCTTCCTGGTCTTCCGCAGAAGGTAAATCACCGACGATCGCTTCCATCAAGTCATTGACCGTCACTAAGCCCTCAATGCCACCGTATTCATCTGTCACTAACGCAATATGAACGCCAGTTTGCTTAAACAGTTCAAGCAAACTCAGGGCGCGAGTGGTTTCTGAAACGTAGAATGGTGCTTGCAGCATTGCTTCCAGGTTAACTGTCTCACTTGACAATTGCGCTGTTAACAAACTACTGCCCCGGATCACGCCAATACAGTTATCCAAACTTCCTCGTCCCACTGGAAAGCGAGAATGGTTACTTCCCATCACTTCCTGTAAATTCTCCTCTGAAGAGGACTCTAGATCGAGCCAATCAATCTCAATCCGAGGAGTCATGATGGCTTTGACCGGGCGATCGCCCAACCGAAAAACCCGTTCGACCATTTCATGCTCTGCCTCCTCAAACATCCCAGCTTCCGCCCCTTGCCGAATCAGCACTTTGATTTCTTCTTCGGTAATATCGGGTTCGTTCGAAGCTCGAATTCCCAGTAGCTTGAGCAAGCCATCTGTTGAAACCCCCAAAACGTGAACAAGCGGTGCGGTCAAGCGAGAAAGCAATCGCATCGGCTGAGCAACAGTGCAGGCAAGCTGTTCTGGATCGTTGAGGGCAATCCGTTTTGGCACCAATTCGCCAATGACTAGTGACAGATAGGTGATGATGGTGACGACGATCGCCACGCTAACTCCCTCACTGTAGGGCTGCAAAGCAGGGATGCCATCAACGACAGGCTTTAATCGTTGAGCCACGGTTGCTCCACCGACTGCCCCACTCAAAATCCCAATTAGCGTGATACCAATTTGAACCGTTGAGAGAAAGTCATTTGGGTTATTTGCTAGCTTCAGGGCTACTCGTGCTTTTTGGTTGCCCCGGTCTGCTAACTGCTCTAACCGGACTTTGCGGGCAGAAACTACCGCAATCTCTGAACCGGAAAAGATCCCGTTGGCAATAATAAGCAGCAGGATCAGCAGAATTTCAATGGCGATCGAGGACATATTTGCTTGTTTAAAACAATGAATGTTTCTAGGATAAAGCCTGATGTGTGCTGGAAAGCTCTATAAGCGAGACAGTTGCTAAAGTCTTAAACCAATATAATCATCTAATACCTTAACGAGTTTGAATGACAAGGAGTCTGGTTTCAAGCACTTTAAAGTGACTCATTGAAAAGTCTAGAGAGCCGATCCTTCTCTGAAACACCACACAGCTTTGGGGAGCTTTCGGGACAAAATTGCTCTGCTACAGTCCGTTTGAAACTCTGAACCCCATCCAGCTTGAGAACCGTAGCTTTGTCCGCCGCAGGAAGCAAAAGCTCGCTCCAGCGTGGTATTGCTAGACTTTAGACATGAATCTTCATCCTTAAAGAGTTTGCTGGTTTGGCGGAGAACTTCCAGAAAACTGATACGATTGAGCGAATTATTTAACAAAATTAAATAAAATGGCTGCTGAGGAAAGTGTTGTCTGATCTAGTTGAGCCTTACAGATTGCCTGCTACAGGGCTAAACCAACCGATATAACTTCAAATTCTACAACGGAGCGGAATGAATGAGTGACCTGCTTGCAACCTGGGTCGTCAGCATCATGACAAGGATGGGCTACTTGGGTGTTGGGCTACTAATGTTCCTGGAGAATCTGTTTCCGCCCATCCCCTCTGAGTTAATCATGCCTCTGGCTGGGTTCACCGTAGCCAAGGGCGAAATGGATTTTACGCTGGTCGTCATCGCAGGGGTGGTTGGCACCATGCTAGGGGCGTTGCCCTGGTACTACGGTGGCAAATTGTTGGGCGAGGAGCGGCTAAGAAGCCTGGCAGATCGCTATGGCAAATGGATCGCCATGTCTGGTAAGGATATTGATAAAGCGAACCTCTGGTTTAGCAAGCATGGTGGTAAGGCTGTGTTGCTCTGCCGACTGGTGCCAGGAGTGCGAACCATTATTTCCCTGCCGGCTGGCATCAACAATATGCCTATGCTTCCCTTCTTGTTCTACTCCACCCTGGGAACAACGGTGTGGATCTGTCTGCTGACGGGCTTGGGTTATTTCCTGGGCAACAACTATACGCTGGTCGATGAATACCTCGGTCCAGTCTCTAAGTTTGTCCTCTTTGGTCTGGTGGGACTGTTCATCTTCTGGGTCATTCGGCGCAGGCGGAAACTGCGCCCTACAGGACGGTAGCACGAGTCGTCGGCAAAACTCGCCCTTAAAGGGGGACGCTGAAGGTTGGGCGTGACCAAACAAGGGGCTTAATTGATGGGATCAAACCGTTGCAGGAGCAGCGCCCAAAGAATCACGGGAACTCCCGCCGCGATCGCCAGTAACCCCTGAGTCAGGGTCAGAGGAGCCGTATCGAACAGTTCGTTCATCAACCCCCACTGGCTAAACAGGGTAGTCCTAAAGCTGTGATGATAGCTGAAAGCTCCTGCCAGCCTTAAATCTATGGATCATCACTTTCCGCAAGGGGTTGAAGTTCCCTCGCAATATAGAAGCGAGAACACTGACGATGGCTCAGGCTGACGCACTTTCGACTCAAAATCAGCCCATAAACTTAAGACGTAAAACTGCTAGCTGTATGCCTGCAACGTCTGTGCAGTCTTCATTACCTTTAGGGCACTACCCGCAATGCTATTACCGACGCTTAAGATTGTCTGAGTGTTGAAGCGCTTCAGATCTTGAGTTGCGATCGCCGCTGAGCTTAGCCTGAATGACCTGGAAAAATACCTGGTTGAGGGGAAGGTATGATGGAGAAGATTAGCGATCGCGGATCAGAACCAGGGGTCGCTCCGTCCTTTAATGCAAGACAAAATTCAATCGAGATCGCTCCAAATCACTGCGGCGATCGTGCCTCTAACCAGGCTTCCAAATCAGCCAAACTTATAAAGTCCAGCAAAGCTTCGCCGAGATCTTCTAACAAGGGTAAGGAGAGAACGGAGAGGCGCGATCGCATTTCCTCAGAAAGTTCTTGGCGCAATCGTCGGGTCAACAGGCGCGTGATGATGGCGATTGTTTGTTCTTCTCGTCCTTCTTCTCGTCCTTCTTCCTTGGCTTCTCGGATTGCCCGTGGTTCTTGCGTTAAATCTATGCCCAACATCGCTTTAATCTCTGATCGACTTAAATTTGTGAACTTATAGACCAGAATCGAGGTCACAATATCCATTATGTCTTGTTTCTGGGTGGGTGTTAATGCCGCTTGTTGGGTTCGTGCGATCAAGTCTCTCGCCACCTCCGGAGCTTCACGTTCCTCCACGATCGTCAAAACCATCGCACCGACTGTCACGGGCACC
>JBGTJW010000572.1:0-11269 GCA_041744955.1 Stenomitos sp.
ATACGTCCCTGCGCTTGAGAGAAAGCGCGATCAAGACCCGGAATGACTGCCCGTTCGGAGGGTGTACTGCCTGAAACTTCCGAATTAGTCGAATCACTAATCAGACACTGAACACCTTTTTCGCCGTATTCTGCCAGTCGCTGAAAATCAAAATACTCACCATCAACGGGTGTGTGATCAACTTTAAAGTCGCCTGTATGGATAACTACGCCTACGGGGGTGCGAATCGCGACGGTAAAGCTATCAGCCATTGAGTGGGTGTTGCGAATGAATTCTACGAAAAACGATTTGCCGAGGCGCACTACATCACGTGGACCAACCGTTCGCAATTCCGTTCGTTTCGCCACACCTGCTTCATTCAGCTTGTCCTTCAGTAGCGACATAGCTAAACGAGGACCATAAATAACAGGAATGTCGAATTGTTTGAGATGAAATGCGATGCCGCCAATATGGTCTTCGTGACCATGGGTGACAATCATGCCCTTAATTTTGTGGCGGTTCTCTCGCAAATAGGTCATGTCTGGCAGCACGATATTTACCCCATGCATACCGTCGGTCGGAAAAGCAAGACCTGCATCAAGCAAAATGATTTCGTCGTCGATCTCAAAGACACAAGTGTTCTTACCGATCTCGTGCAGTCCACCAAGGGGAATAATTTTCAGCGCAGGTGAAGTGTTCTTTTGGGTCATTGGCATCCTTTATTGAAGTGTAAAGAGTCAAAAAATGATCAGTTGAGAGCGATAAAAACGATTGCAGCCAGCGACCCGGATCAATAAGGGGCTTAAGAATAAAGATTCTTAATAACTGCTTTAGTGGAACTGTCCTGAAGGGTCGAATGAAGGCGTTGGTCTGCTCAAACTATCGCCAGTCATACAAACGTTTCTGGTAGTAAAAGCCGCTGGTGCAGATGATGAACTATTTAGTTGTCGAGAAACTTTGTGGCTCTGCTGATGCCTAAAGGAGAGCTAACTCTGCCATCACTGAAGCTAGCGTCTCGGTCAATTCAGTCGTGGAATCAACGAGCGGGAGACGGGTAAAACCCACTTTCCAACCTTGTAGCCTGAGCGCTGCTTTGACAGGAATCGGATTGGCTGTAGCAAACAAGGCTTTGAACAAAGGAAGAAGCTCTAGGTGAATTCTGGTAGCGATCGCATGCTGACCCGTCTCATAAGCCTGGATCATCTGCTGGAGCTGTAAACCAACTAGATGACTAGCAACGCTGACAACGCCTTTACCACCGATTGCTAGCAGCGGCAAAGTGATTGAGTCATCTCCAGAGTAGAGTGCAAACTCGGGTGGTGTCAAACGCTGAATCTCACTTGCTTGATCAAGGTTCCCGGTCGATTCTTTAATTGCCACAATATTTTCAATTTTGGCAAGACGACCTACTGTTTCAGCTTGCAAGTTCTGACCAGTGCGCCCTGGCACATTGTAAAGCATCAACGGCAAATCTGGTGCAGCTTCCGCAATTGCCTTAAAGTGCTGATACAAACCCTCTTGGGGAGGCTTGTTGTAGTATGGCACAACCTGCAACGAACCATCTAGCCCTAGTTTAGCTGCTTTTTGGGTCGCTGCGATCGCTTCTCGCGTCGAGTTTGACCCTGTACCTGCAATTATCTTCGCGTTGCCTGCCACCGCTTGCCGTACGACTTGGAAAAGTTCGTATTCTTCATCCCAGGTCAGAGTGGGTGATTCGCCGGTCGTGCCACAGACGACTAGCGTATCGGTGCCGTGCGCTGCCAGGTAGGACGCTAGCTTAGCGGCGATCGCAAAATCGACGTTGCCGTCCTCCTGGAACGGCGTGATCATTGCAGTTAAAACACGTCCAAAATTCACCACACAGTTACAGTTGTTGGTTGTTAATTGCTGATTGTTAGCCAGGTAGCTTAATGCCCAATCAGGAGCAATTTGTAGCATAACGCTACGGGTGCTGCTTAATAGCTAATCGCTAACGGCTCTAATTTGCAAGTGCGATCGCGGGTCGGACTAAATTTTGCTGCACCAACAGCTCGGCAATCTGCACTGCATTCAGTGCTGCACCCTTACGAATCTGGTCGCCACAGAGCCAAAGCTCTAACCCGGCAGCATGGGAGAGATCCTGTCGGATGCGCCCGACGAGCACCTCATCTTTGCCAGTGGCATCGATCGGCATCGGGAAGTAGTTTGCGTCCCAATCTTCTACCAGCTTAACCCCTGGAGCTTGACTTAGAATAGCTCGTGCTTGTGCCACATCAAACGGTTGATCAAATTCCAGGTTAATGGCTTCGGAGTGCGCCCGCAATACGGGAACCCGCACACACGTCGCTGTCACCCGCAGATCAGGAGCGCCAAAGATTTTACGCGTCTCGTTGATCATTTTCATTTCTTCTTCGCAATAGCCCGCTTCATTCAGTGGGGAGTTGTGCGGAAACAGATTGAACGCCAGTGGGTAGGGAAAAAGCTCTGCGACGGGTTCCTGTCCCTGCAAAATTGCCTGCGTCTGCGTTTTAACTTCCTCCATTGCCCTTGCCCCAGCGCCACTAGCAGACTGATAGGTCGCCGCAACAATACGCCGGATCGGCTGCACTTGATGTAGGGGATAGACGGCAACTGCCATCAAAATCGTTGTGCAGTTGGGGTTTGCAATGATGCCCTGGTGCGCTGCGGCTGCCTGGGGGTTTACCTCTGGCACTACCAAGGGCACAGTCGGGTTCATCCGAAAGGCGCTGGAGTTGTCAATCACTACAGCACCAGCCGCAACCGCTTTAGCTGCCCATGCCTTTGACACTGATGCGCCAGCCGAAGCCAACACTAGATCAATCTGTTTAAAGCTGTCGTCATTGACGGCTTCAAGCGGCAACTGCTCTCCTTTGAAAGCAAGCGTTCGTCCTGCCGATCGTGCTGATGCCAGCAGCTTCAAATCTGCCAGAGGAAAGTCTCGCTGCGCTAATAGCTCTAGTAGTTCGGTGCCGACTGCACCGGTTGCCCCTAAAATAGCAACCCGATAGGGATGAACCAACGTAGTCTCCTTGAATAAAAAGTTTGAGCGGTCAGCCGTCGCTTTTAGCCTTATAACTTACATACTAAGAAGCGATCACTCCATAACTGACACTTAGGGCTTGCACTTAGGGCTGACTGCTAACCGCGCTCGTTTGACGAGCCTTCAAGCTCTACGCATCCATCACACGTGAGCAATGCAAGCTGCGGTGGCTTCAGTCAGCACTTTTTTCAGCCTACATTTCATCCAGCATACAACTGAGGGCAGCGCTCAAAGGCTGGCGCAATTTTTCGTAAGCCCAAGGTAAACTCTGTAGCGATCGCTGCCATCTTGCTTCACTCTGTCGCCTTATCTGTCGCCCTAATCGTTAAGATTCTTCTAAACTAAGCGTTAACCCTCTGGCAGAATCAGTTACGATTACTTACTGCGGTGATGTTGCGAACAGCGATCGCCTGCTCTTGAATGTTTGATCTTTGTCTGACGTTGAGTGAGTGATTCTGCGACCCTCGAGCAATGCCTAACCGAATCCATCACTAAATAGTAATTGTCTGTAGCGAATATACCGATGAAAGTTACCCAGGAAAAGCTTCCCGCCAGCCAAATTGGCTTGGAAATTGAAATTACGCCGGAAATGTCTCAAAAGGCGTACGAGCAGGTCATTCAAAAATTTACTCGTACTGCCAATATTCCTGGGTTTCGTAAAGGCAAGGTGCCACGACAGGTCTTGGTGCAGCGTTTTGGCTCCATGCAGCTAAAAGCAACAGCGCTAGAAGAACTCATTGATGAGACGCTGAAACAGGCGATCGAGCAAGAAAAAATTGACGCTCTGGGCAACTTTCAACTGCGATCGTCCTTTGAGGAGTTGGTGAGCCAGTTTGCGCCCGGTTCAGCACTCACGTTTTCGGCTTCGGTTGATGTGCAGCCAGAGGTGACACTTCAGCAATATACTGACTTTCAGCTTCAGGCAGAAGAGATTAAATCCGATGGCGAACGGGTCGAGAAGGTACTCCAGCAATATCAAGAGCAAACCGCAACCCTGATCCCCGTTGAAGGACGGGCTGCCCAATTGGGTGACACGACTGTTATTGACTACAAGGGCGTGCTGGTCAGCGATGATCCTGATGCCGAGCCAGAGCCATTTCCCGGTGGCGAAGCGGAAGACTTTCAGGTAGAGCTAGCCGAAGGGAAGTTCATTGAAGGATTCATTGACGGCATTGTAGGGATGAACCCAGGCGAGACAAAAGATGTGGCAATTCCGTTCCCAGGCGATTATACGCAGGAAACGTTGGCTGGTCGAGACGCAATCTTTACTATTGCTCTGAAAGAGATTAAAGAAAAAGAGCTACCCGCACTTGATGACGACTTTGCTCAAGAAGTGAGTGAGTTTGAAACACTGGCAGAGCTACGATCGTCCCTTGAAGCCCGTTACGTCGAAGAAGCCGACGAGAAAACAAAGGCAAACAAAGAGCAGGCAATTCTAGATGAACTGCTTAAGTACATTGAGGTCGAGCTACCAGAAACCTTGATTGAGCGAGAAATGACCTTCCTCCTCAACCAGACAGCAATGCAGCTTCAAAATCAGGGCATTGATGTCAAGCGGTTGTTTAACCAGGACACCATTCCGATGCTGAAAGAGCGATCGCGCCCTGAAGCCATCGATCGCATCAAGCGCACCCTGGCACTGGGCGAAGTTGCTAAGCGGGAAGCCATTAAGGTTGAGACAGACGAAGTGAAGGCAAAAGTGACTGAATTAATGGCAGAACTGGGCGATCGCGACATTGATCCCGATCGGTTGCAAGCCGTTGTTACAGAAGATTTGCTCAAAGAAAAAATTGTGGACTGGTTGCTTGAGCGGTCTACGATCGAGCTTGTCCCTGAAGGCACACTGACAAAGCCAGAGGATGACGCAGAGGCAGACGACACAGAAGCGGATGATGCCGAAGTCATTGAAACGGCAGCTAACAGCACTATTGATGTCACGCCCGTCGTTGAAACTGAAGCGAGTAGCACCACTGATGTTGTTGACGCAACCGAAACTGAAGCAGCGACTCTAGACGCAGATTTGCCGCCAGCCACTGAAACCGCTAGCGATGAGGCGATCGCAACCGATGACGCGGCTGATGCCGAGAAACCCAAAAAAGCACGTAAGGCAGCGAAAACAAAAGCAGAATCCTCTGACAACGAGTAGCATTTCGTCTATCCTATGTCGGTAAGATATGTGAGCAAGACGCTACGCCTCAAAACACCGGGCTACAATAGCAGAGCATTTCGCTCAATGCGCCCACAAGTCACAAGTTAGTTAAGGCATAATGTTTGGATATACCTATGCGATTCCCACAGCAAATCGCTGCTGCCGACTCGCAAACCCGGTCTACAGTGACTTCAGGCGATAACCCCCACTATGTTTGAATCCCGTTCCCCTAACTATTCCATCAACAGCTTGAATGCACTGGATGTCACGTCGCTGGGACCCAGCAATGTGGTGCCTATGGTGGTCGAGCAATCCAGTCGCGGTGAACGTGCGTTTGACATCTACTCGCGTCTGCTGAGAGAGCGCATTATCTTTCTGGGCACACCGATCGACGACAATGTTTCTGATTCGATCGTGGCTCAACTGCTGTTTTTGGATGCTGAAGATCCAGAAAAAGACATTCAGCTTTATATCAACTCCCCCGGCGGTTCAGTGACCGCAGGCATGGCAATTTACGACACCATGCAGCAAGTACGCTCGGATGTTGTTACTATTTGCTTTGGCTTGGCAGCGAGCATGGGGGCGTTCTTGTTGGCAGCAGGCGCTCCAGGTAAGCGGATGTCTTTGCCAAACTCGCGCATTATGATCCATCAGCCGCTGGGTGGTGCTCAAGGGCAAGCCGTTGATATCGAAATCCAGGCAAAAGAAATTCTTTACCACAAGCGCAAGTTGAGCGAACTGCTGGCGCAACATACGGGACAACCGTTTGAGCGGGTAGAAATGGATACCGAGCGCGACTTTTTCATGTCCGCCGCCGAAGCAAAAGATTATGGACTGGTTGACCAAGTCATATCCAGACAAAATCTTCCTAAAGCTGGAGAGGCTGTTGCCGCCGTTAACTAAGAGGTAGATATGGCTAACAAGTATGACTCCCATCTCAAATGTTCCTTTTGCGGCAAGTCTCAGGAGCAGGTTCGTAAGCTCATAGCCGGACCGGGAGTTTACATTTGTGATGAATGCGTTGACCTCTGCAACGAAATTCTGGATGAAGAGTTATTCGATTCCAGCGCCGCGGCACCGCAGCCAGTGCCACGGCGAGAACAATCACCCGAAAAACGTAAGGCACGGTCTGCCAATCTTTCTCTCAGCCAGATCCCGAAACCGAGAGAAATTAAAAAGTACCTGGATGAGCATGTCATTGGGCAGGATGAAGCTAAGAAGGTGTTGTCGGTTGCGGTCTACAACCATTACAAGCGTCTTAGCTTTATCCAAGCGAAAGGTAACGGCAAGCCAGCGACTGATGACCTCGTTGAACTGCAAAAGTCAAATATTCTCTTAATTGGACCCACAGGCTGCGGCAAAACGCTTCTCGCTCAAACCCTAGCAGAAATTTTGGATGTACCGTTCGCTGTCGCGGATGCAACGACGCTGACCGAAGCGGGCTACGTCGGTGAAGATGTCGAGAACATTTTGCTGCGGTTACTGCAAGTTGCCGATCTGGACGTTGAAGAAGCCCAGCGAGGCATTATTTACATTGACGAAATTGATAAGATTGCCCGCAAGAGCGAAAACCCATCAATTACGCGGGATGTCTCTGGCGAAGGCGTGCAGCAAGCACTGCTAAAGATGCTAGAAGGAACTATTGCCAACGTACCACCGCAGGGTGGACGCAAGCATCCCTATCAAGATTGCATCCAAATTGATACAGGCAATATCCTCTTTATTTGTGGTGGTGCCTTCGTTGGTTTAGACAAAGCGGTAGAGCAGCGCATTGGAAAGAAGTCGATGGGCTTTATCCAGCCTGGAGAAGCGCAACCGAAAGACAAACGGACGGCAGACGTATTACGTCACATGGAGCCGGATGATCTGGTTAAGTTTGGTATGATTCCAGAGTTTATTGGGCGGGTGCCTGTTATGGCTGTCGTAAACCCACTAGACGAAGATGCGCTGACAGAGATTCTGACCGAGCCTCGCAATGCGCTAGTGAAGCAGTATCAAAAGCTTCTGAAGATGGATAACGTAACGCTGGAGTTCCGGCAGGATGCAGTGCGTGCGATCGCTCAAGAAGCTTACCGTCGCAAAACAGGCGCTCGTGCCCTCCGCAGCATTGTTGAGGAGTTGATGCTAGATGTGATGTATGAATTGCCATCGCGCAAGGATGTCACTCGCTGTAGCATTACGCGCGAGATGGTTGAGAAGCGATCGACTGCCGAGCTAATCATTCATCCATCGTCCTTGCCTAAACCTGAATCTGCTTAAATGGTTGTAAGTGTTGAGTGCTGAGTTTTGCATGAAGGTTGAACTTGGAACTCATCACTTAGAACTTACTCTCAGTAAAAATGTCTTACGTCAGCGTTAACGGTTTTAATCACTACTACGAGTGGGTTACAGAAGCAGGCACTCAGGAACCGACTGGTAAACCTGTCTTCGTCTTCATACATGGTTGGGGTGGCTCTGCCCGCTATTGGGAAAGTACAGCGAAGGAGTTTTCCGATCGCTTCGATTGTCTGCTCTACGATATGCGTGGGTTTGGGCGCTCGCGCTCCAGCGTTAGTGAACCACCTTTGGCTGAACCACCGGAAACTGCCGCTGAACTCAGCTATGAGCTAGAAAGCTACGCAGACGATCTGGCTGGGCTTTTAGATGCGCTCGGTTTACAGCGCGTGTCCTTAAATGCTCATTCGATGGGCGCGTCGGTTGCGACTTTCTTCCTGAATCTTTATGCCGATCGCGTCGATCGCGCCGTTCTGACCTGTAGCGGCATTTTTGAGTACGACGAAAAAGCCTTTAATGCCTTCTACAAGTTTGGTGGCTATGTCGTCAAATTCCGACCCCGCTTGCTGTATGGTCTCCCGTTTATCGATCGGCTGTTCATGCAGCGTTTTCTGCACCGTTCCCTGCCGACAGCTATCAGCCGCTCGTTTCTGAACGATTTTTTGATGGCAGACTACGATGCTGCTCTAGGCACTATTTTTACCTGTGTCAGCAAAAAGGCAACAGAGGTAATGCCGCAAGAATTTGCCCGTCTGACTGTGCCGACGTTGCTGATCTCAGGCGAACGTGACATTATCATCCCGGCTGAAATGGGACGGCAAGCTGCTGCATTGAGCGACAAAATTCAATACGTCGAGATACCAGACACGGCTCACTTCCCGATGCTAGAAGATTCATCCACCTATCTTCAGCTTGTTCGAGAATTTTTGGGTGTTAACACTGCTCAACCGTCTGTAGCTGGGAGTCGGGAGTAGGGAGAGAAGGCAAAAGGCAAAAGGCAAAAGGCAAAACAAACTCAATGCTAATTTTTAGCCTTTAGACTTCCTCCTTTCGCTTTTAAGGTTGGGCAAGATGTCATAGCTACCGAAGACTTTCAGTGTTTCGGTGTCTTTAGCGAGTTCTGCCAGCGTTGTTTGTACATCGGGTTTGCGGGCATCGGCTTCCAGGTCAACAAAAAACAAGTAGTCGCCGAGCGATCGCTTCGTTGGGCGTGACTCAATATGGCTGAGGTTGATGCCTCGGCTGGCAAAGACTTGTAACGGTTTAACGAGGGAACCCGGCAGATCGTGAACGGTAAACGCGAGTGACGTGTGGCTACCACCCGGAGACGGTTGCTGGCTCAGTATCCAGAAGCGCGTGCAGTTATCAGGATGGTCGTTGATGGAGTCAGCCAGCACAGGCAGGTTATACAATTCAGCAGCACGAGGGGAAGAAATAGCGGCGCTTGTCGTATCTTTTCCTAACGATTGCAGCGCTTCAGTAGTGGAGTTGGTAGGAATCAGTTGGGCAGTCGGCAGAAACATTTCGAGCCAGCCTTGACATTGCGCTAGCGCCTGTGGATGAGAGTAAACTGTCTGGATTGCGTCGATCGCGGGAGCCTGAGACAACAGCGCGTGTGAAATTGGCAAGATCAACGCCCACTGAATTTGCAAGTTGCCAAACTGCCATAACCCATCCAATGTGGCAGGAACGCTGCCCTCAGTCGAGTTTTCGATCGGCACAACTGCTACATCAGCTTTACCTTCTGCAACGGCTCGTAGCGAGAGGGCAATGCTGGGGTAAGGGCAGAGTAGGGAATCTTGTCCTGTGGTTGCAGTAAGCCAATTTGCATACTGAAGAGCAGCAGCTTCAGCATTGGTGCCAATGGGTCCTAAGTGGGCGATCGATACTGCCATAGGGTTTCTTCTCTAGTTCTGCCTGCCGTTATTTAGCTTGCCATTAAAATTACCCTGCTAAACCGCAAGACAGTTTACTTTTAGGCTGCATCAGGCGAACCATGCCGCAGCCGATCGACAGTGACTAATCGGTTGCGCGATCGCGTTGCCAGTTTAGCAAACGGCTTCACTTAGTTATATTTACTCATTTATTAGTCTCTTAGCTTTAATTTGTTCTCTCTACTAACGAAAATCTACTTGCTATCAAAACTCACCATAGCAATGATTCTTCTCATGTTTCTTATCTTCTTCTCATGTTTCTTCTCTAAAAAAGCATTGTGGCTGAGAATTCTGTAAGAATAGTCTGTGAGAGGAAAGAGCGTGAATCTACTGAAGTAGATATACTGAAAAAGATGCAGTCACATTCCTTCATATCTCTTTAAGATTAATAGTAGCTACCTGATTTTTTCTACTACCTACTCGTGGCTTTCTAGCTATGTATACACGCTTTACTGCCTCTCAAGCTGTTGAAATGGCAGTTCCAGAGCAGCCCATTCCGATTCAACACTATTTGCGGCAGCCTCAGCGTGTTGTAGCTGCCCTCGCTGCCTCAAGCCAAATTGAGCCGTTTGGTGACGATCGTTTTCGCTTGAAGATGCGCCCGTTGAATTTCATGATGCTGACCATTCAGCCAATTGTGGATTTGCGCGTTTGGGCTGATTCAGACGGAACCGTGTATGTGCAGTCAGTTGGTTGTGAAATTCGGGGTGTTGAGTACATTAATCAGCGCTTTAAGCTCAACCTTGTGGGCAAGCTACAGCCCCAGCAGTTGAACGGCAAAACTGTTTTGAAAGGTAGAGCTGATCTAGAAGTACAGGTTGATGTGCCCCCACCGCTCGACTTTACGCCCAAACCATTTCTAGAAGCGACGGGCAATGGGCTGCTCAAAAGTGTGCTGCTGACTGTAAAGCAACGCCTGATGCACCATCTTTTAGCAGACTACGGCGCGTGGGCAAGCTCAAACCTGGGTCAAACGCCAGCAGTGAAGCCCTCGGTTGTGCCAACGAACAACCCAATCGCCTGACTTTTGCCTTACTTTCACGTCCCATTATTGCCTTTTAGATGCGGCACGGGCTGAACGATCGCCGATGCAGACGTGAAACTCCATGCGTTTGCAAGGCGAGGCGATGAGCAGGCGTGCCGTACCCTTTATTCGCTGCCAGATTGTAGTCGGGGTATTTGGCATCCAGACGTGTGATCAACTCGTCACGCCACACCTTAGCAAGAATGCTTGCAGCAGCGATCGCTAGCGATCGACGATCGCCCTGTACAACGGTCTGCTGTGGTATTGCCAGTCCTGGAATGCGTTGATTGCCATCAATTAAGCAAAGTGCTGGTGTTACTTTCAGCTTAAGTACAGCGCGTTTCATTGCCAGCAGCGACGCTTGCAGAATGTTGAGGCGATCGATTTCCCAGACCGAGGCATAGCTTACCTGATACGCAAGGGCATGAGCGCGAATGACCTCTGCCAACAGCAGCCGACGCTCTGGTGATAGCAACTTACTGTCTGTTAAACCTGCTTCAGTCAATAGCGGCACTGCCTCTGCCGATAAAATAACAGCCGCTGCTACGACAGGACCAAAGAGGGCACCCCGCCCCACTTCATCGACACCAGCCACCAGTGCTGGCAGCACGATATCATCCAAAACGGGGAGAGCTACCGGATAGGTTGAAGGGTTCTTTTGTCGCTCCATAAAGGATATTGTGTAGCAGGCGAAGAGAATGTGAGGACAGACATCAACCTTGAAATTTCCTTTGAGCAAGGGCTTCGATTCATCCCTTATCCTACCGCCGAGCGGAAGCAAGCTACATCCTTTTGCTAGGGGGCGATCGAGCGTACGGCAAGCAACAACGAGCTATGTTTAATTCTGGTGTACGACAAGATTGAAGAAA
>JBGTJW010000573.1:0-9716 GCA_041744955.1 Stenomitos sp.
AGTGTCGAAGGCTTTATCCGCCAGGTTTTAGGCTGGCGAGAATATATGCACGGCGTTTACAGCTTTATGAGCGACGACTACCCAGAGCGCAATTGGTTCAACCACACGCAGCCGCTCCCCAACTTTTACTGGACAGGCGACACATCCATGAATTGTCTGCATCAGATCCTCACACAGGTGAAGGAAACGGGCTATGCACATCACATTCAACGCCTGATGGTGCTGAATAACTTTGCGCTCATTGCAGGTATTGCTCCCCAAGCCATTGAAAACTGGTTCCATGCGGCGTTTGTCGATGCCTATGATTGGGTCATGCAAACCAACGTCATCGGTATGGGGCAATTTGCCGATGGCGGCGTGCTGGCATCCAAACCCTATGCAGCCTCCGCCAACTACATTAACAAGATGAGTGACTACTGCGGCAAGTGTACTTACAACCTCAAAGTCCGCACGGGCGAAAATGCTTGTCCCTTCAATTTCTTTTACTGGGATTTTCTCGATCGCCACCGCGCCAAACTCACCACTCAAGGACGCATGAGCTTTATCATCAACAATCTCGACAAAATGGCACCGGAAGAGTTGCAGGCAATCAGGGAGGAAGCGATCGCGTGGCACAACAATAATGTCCAAGACGATCGCCAAGCTCAAGCATGCATGAACACAAACAAGAAGCAAACGCTTAAATAACCCGAAGGGGTACTACTAGCTTTCTGCTTTTGGAGCCGAATAAGGGTACTCTAAGCTGATCATATAGCGTTCCGACTTGAAAGTTGAAAGTATGCTGAGACTAGAAACCTCTCCTAGTGGCACTTTTATGTCGGAATCTTCTCAAAAAACAAACCGAATTCTTGTAGAAAACCCTGGTAAGTAGGTGCAGGGTATTTAAGCTTAAAAATTTTTCAGCCAAAAAATAGAGGATTTTGATGACTTCTCACCAAGAAGAGACCGTGCAACAAAACCAAACCACTGCTTCTGATCATCAAAACAACAGCCGTCCAGAGCTTAAGGTCACCGTTCTTCCGGCAGTACATACTCAAAAATTTGTTTTAGAAAATCTTAAGCAACTAAGAGAACGGATTGCTAAAGACGTTAGAGAATTTGATCAGAAAGACTTACCTGAGGACTTACAAACCGAAATCCCCAAGCTTGCTGTCCTGCTGCAAAGAATTGAACGCTTAGTGTTAAACACTAATCAAGCCAAAAAGTTGGGCGCGCTGAACAGCTTAGCCTGCTCACTTGAAGTTGCACTGTCGTCTTTATTCCAGAAGACACTCACTAAAGAATTCACTCGGCAAATTCGGCTTGATGTTGAACAAGAGGTGATTGGATACGAACAACCACCAGTCTTAAGATTGTTCGTTAGCCAGTTCTCATACATCTGGCACACAAAGTCAGTCCGCCTTAGTGTCATTTATGGACTGTCCTGGTCGTTTGTCATTATGTTTGGGGGGCTTTCTTCCCTAGCTCTCTTTCAATATGCAGTCTATAGCTCCAACGCAGACGCTAGAAAAAATGAGGCTAAAGATGAGGTTAAGACTCTAATTGATGAGCAACAGAAATATGTAGATTATCTCAACGCCCAACTAGAGAGCGAAAACACAAAAGTAGCGAAAAATGTATCCTCCCAGCGATCCCCTGCTAGTCCTAAAAAGACTCCAATTATCGCTGTCCTTGAGCGAAGAATTCAGGAAAGTTCATCTGCCCTCGACAAGCTTCTTAAGGAACAAGCCGATCCGATAATGAAACAAAATTCGTTATCAAAAAACGTTTTAGCTAACGTCGATACTGATTTTTCAAAAACACTGAGTCAAATACTGTGGGTCGCAGCAGCAGGAACGCTAGGCAGTATTGTGAGTATTCTAAGTCGTGTGATTGGCAAATCTTATGATCAAGAGGCATATTACGATCGGCTCACGCCCATCTTCATTGGCTTCTTCAAACCTGTCATTGGCGCATCGTTTGGTGTTCTGTTTCTAGCCTTTATTAAGGCTGAGGTGGTAAGCACACCGCTCATCCCTGATGCAAAACCTGCTAGCTCAGCGTTGACTGTGAAAACGTCTAACAATTCAGAAACAAAGACTGGTTTCTTTCTTTTCTCGGTTGCGTTTATCGTTGGGTTTAGTGAACGGCTAGCGCAAGACACAATTAGTAAATTAGAAGGCGGTAGTAGTGCCAGCAATAAAGAGGGCAAAGGGTAACAACACTCGTCTGGTCGTCATTTGCTTTAGCAAGCCTGTAACCCGCAACACTCGCGATCGACAGTCTAGCAAGCCTCACCAAGCAGTCGCTTCCATTGTCGATGATGACAGTATGTAAGAGGATGTCTGAGAAGTATCTGAATTGTCATGCTATGGCTTGCCTTTGCTCCACTCAGGATGACAGTTTTACCTTTTAAGACATCCTCTAAGCTTCTGACGGTCTTGCTCCAGATTCTTCAGCTTAAACGTCATGCATCACGTTTCGATTCGGACAGCGCAGATCTTTCGGGCGATCGCCTTTTACGAACAGCTTGGCTTTCAAGTACAAGAGCGCTTTACCACAGGTTACACATTGGCTTGCTGGATGGAGGGCTTAGGCGGACGGATTGAACTCATTCAAATCCCTCAACCCAAACCAGCACCCGATGCCTTTGGCGACGAACATTATGTCGGTTACTACCATCTCTCGTTTGACTTGACTGCCGTTACAGACGATTTGACGCAATGGCTGGATGCCTTGAGCGATCGCCTTACACAAGCCGCCGAGACACAACCCGACCAGTTTCAACCGCTGAACGTGCTGCTCAAGCCAGAACAGCAAATGATTGGCGATCGGGTTTACGAAGTTGCGTTCATTGCTGATACGGATGGGCTGCCGCTGGAGTTTTTGAGAGAAATGCAGAGGGAAGGGCTGAAGGCTGAAGGCTGAAGGCTAAAAAGTGGAGTTAACAGCGAATAGTCCATTGACAATGCCCTCCTCTCCCAGATCCCTTTACTCCCCTAGACTCCATCACCCGCCCACCTGACTCGGTACTGAAACGCTGGGAGGAATTTTCTCAAGGCTGATGATTGCTTCCATCACAGCTTTGACGACAGGCGCAGTGACGGTCGAGCCAAACGCATCGCTACCTTTGGGTTCATCGACCACAGCAAGGACAACATAGCGGGGTGATTCAATAGGAAAGACTCCTACAAAGCTGGTGATTTTAGCGCGATCGAGGTAGCCGCCATTGGGATTGGCTTTTTGTGCGGTGCCTGTTTTACCACCAATGCGATAGCCAGGAATCTGGGCACTTTTGCCCGTACCTTTGCTGACCACGGCTTCCATCATCGCCATCACGGTCTGGGACGTTGCTTTGGAAAAGACAGGGCGCTTCGTGGGAAAGCTGGGCTGCCAGTAGGGTTGCCCTTTGCTGTCAAACAGCCCCCGAACGACATGAGGCGTGACCAGCCTGCCGCCATTTGCCAGCACAGCGTGCATTTGAGCCAGGTGAACGGGAGTTAGTGAAAAGCCTTGACCAAAGGACGTGGTTGCCCGTTCGATCGGGGATTCTAGAAAGGTTTTTTTGTCTTTGAACTGTCCTGCTGTCTCGGATGGTAGGTCGATGCCAACGAGTTCGCCCATCCCAAGACGCTTCAACCAGGTGTAGTACACGCTGGGTTTAATCTGCTGTACGACGTGAACCATACCAACGTTGCTGGAGTATTCCAGAATCTCTGAGAGGGTAATGTTTCCCCTACCGCCTGCGCTTGAGTAATCAAAGTTTTGGATAGGCCAACCGCCGACCTGAATCTGCCCTTCGTCATAAAAGGGGGTGTCAGGTTTAATAGAGCCAGTTTCTAGCGCGATCGCCACATTAATCGGCTTAAAGGTTGATCCCGGTTCGTACAGGTCAGAAAGTGCCCAATTTTTGAAGCGCTCGAGGGGATACTTAAAGTATTGATTGGGATCGTAGGACGGGGTGGATGCCAGCGTCAGAAGTGAGCCATCGCGCACATCCATCACGATGACGGTGCCGCGTTTGGCATTGAACTTTGTCACCTGCTGCTGTAGTGCTGCGATCGCCACTCGTTGTAGGCGGCTATCCACTGTGAGTTGCAGTTGCCAATCATCCACGTTGAGAAACCCACCGGGCACTTGATCGGGCATCAGCGACCCGTCGCCCATACGCCGTAGCCGCACAGGGCTAACGATGCGTTCTAGCAAGCGTTGTTGGCTCAACTCTAGCCCTGCTTGCCCCTTATGCTCATCGTTGACATAGCCCAGCACGTCGGCTGCCATGTCTTTGTGAGGATAGAGCCGCTGTTGGCTTTGCAGTAGCTCCAAACCATCCGCTTGCAGGTTCGCAACCTGATCCGCCACACCTTCAGAAAGGGCATATTCGACCCGAATGCCTGTTTCACCTTGATCGAGCTTTTTGGTCAGGTCAGCCGTCGATTTTTGCAAAAGGGGAGCCAGTTTCTCCGCGATCGCCTGTTTGGATTCCTTAAAGAGCTTGGGATGGGCAAACAAGGTGTAGACCGGACGATCTAACGCCAGGACTGTCCCCGTGCGATCGATGATCTGACGACGTGGCACGAAGGGGCGCATATAAAGCATCTGCTGCTCTTGTGCCAGCTTTTGCAATGTCGGAGCCTCCACAATTTGAAGGCGACCCAGGTTCAGCAGCAGCAGCCCACACCCAGCAGCTAGCGCACCCCAAACTAGCATCAACCGGAACGTTGGCTGATTCACTAACGCCGTGCGATCGATCCGTTTAGGTCTGCTGCCGACGGGTAAGCGACTCACACGCTGCGATGATAGAGAACGGGGAGGATTACTCATAGAGCCTTGCTTAATCAAGTGAGGTGTTGCTTATGAAGGCAGGATGCAGGTTATAGAAGAGACCGCACCCAAATGAGAACCGCCATGTAGACTTTTTGAGGCACTGGCAGTATAGCTTGCAAAACCAGCGTGTCGGTATTGGGTGTCCGTCTGCTGGGTGAGAATCGCCATAACAGCATCAACTAATATCCCAAAGGTGTCTTAGGGGCTGCTTCAGCTTGCGGTAGGTTAGTGCTCGGACTGGATGCTGAACGTTGCAGAGCCGGCTGAAGAAAAATCGTGCTGTCAGGGGTCTGTGGCACCAAGCCTGAACCCGGTTGACCTGCCTGGAGTATGAATTGATGCTTCAAACTTTCGTTCGTGGCAATCATCTCTCGTTCATTTCGCGTCAGCGTCTTGAGCTTGCGATACTCCTTACTCCAAAGCTGCTGAGTATAAACGGTGCTGCTGTAAACAAACAGCGTTGCTGTCACCAGTACAAACGCAATGATCAGAGAACCACGCTGTGCCTGAATCAGCAAGCGTAGCCACAATGGTGTTGCCCATGTTGCCGGAAACGGTTTAACCGTTGACATTCCCGATGCCGGAGCGGGGACTGCTCTCAAGGGTGGTCTAGAAGCTGGAGGGACGCTATGCAAGGAGCGTTGCTGTGGGGTATGCTTGCCAACACTTTTTTTGCCAAAGTTTTGCTTGGCTGTCATTGGATAAAGAGGCGATCGACGAGTCGAAGGGGTTCGTCGAGGTTGGGGTGCCGATCGAAACGCGGTAGACATTAGCTCTTCATCACTCCTTTAACACACGTACAGCCGATCCTTGTTGCAAGCCACGCTGTACTACTCAACGTACCCAGATTAAGGCTGAGGTTCCCCATCCTTTGTACAGAGACGATCTTGAAGCCTGATGTGTCGATCGCAGCCCATTTTCGTCATCGCCAGCGCTTCTAGAGTCACGATCTGCACAGAGAATACCAGCCAGTCTACTCCAACCGTTTGATTTTCAAACAAAAATAAAGTGGGTTAAAGCAACTCAATTGAGCTTGACGGTTAATTTTTTTAGGCGTTACTGCATCGCACCACTAGTAGACTGCGGCGTAAATCTAGCCACCCTTCCGTAGCGCAGTCGTCTCGACTGCCAGCAGGCAAGATGCTTACCCTACGGTTGGTTGCCGAACTTCCGCCTTATTGTACTAGCAAGCAGCCTCAATGGATGGTGCAGAGGACTGTTGAAAAACCAGTACAAAGTAATTCTGAAAATTGCAATGCCACTCGCTGCTATTCGGGAGTATCCCATGTCCTACTGCGTAAACGACAGCGAACCGTCGGCAAAGCAACGGGTAAACCCAGCGATATTGAGCGCTTCAACAACACCTTGAGACAACGAGTGTCTGCTTTAGTCCGCAAAACCTTTGCTCAAAATCGTTGAAAAAAACCATTGGTGCCATTCAGACTGTCATCCATCACTACAGTGCATCATTACTTTCGTAGCACTAAGGTAAGGCTAAATTAAGCATCACTTAGAAACCGGGTTTCGACTGCGCTCAACCTGCCTACACACAGGATTAAAAGCATTGAGTGAAGTCGAAATGCGTCTTATAAATAAGTACGCCCAGCTACTTACAAAAGTAATGATAAAGCTCTAGCGAAATTAATATAAAGTTATGGCTAACAAATATAGTAACTTTTTCCTAGAGGGTAATCTATAGAAAGCAAACAAGTAAGCATAAGAAACTATGATTGTCTTTCAAAAAAATGGAAAGGAAGTCTTAGGATTAGAATAATGTTAGTTTGCCAGCTACTCGTATAAGCCCTGCCGCAGTAAAGGCATTTTTATGAAAGTCATCAGTCTTAAGGTAGATGTTGTTTTGAAGTTTCAGTAAAGCAGCTTTTTGGGTTTGAAGCGTCAATAGCATAAGTGCTCAACTGCACTATCGCAAGTTTTCTAATCGCTTTAGCGTCGAAAACTATCGCTTTTAGCATAAACGAGTGGCAACTGCTTCATCCTAATAACGGTTTGTGTAAGCATTGCAAACCAATGTCCATTCATCTTGTAGAGGTTACAGTGAAAATAATTGATATTGCAGCATACGTTGATGATAGTGAGATTATCAAAAATGCTTCTCCGTCAGATAACCCTGGTGCCAATCTTGCTCTCAAAGAGAACTTAAACAGCATTCCATTTAGTAAGCTCTACACAACTGAGCATGAGCTAGAGTACATTGCTCAAGCCATTGCTAGTAGACAAATTGCTGGTGATGGAGCTTTTACCAAAAAATGTCAGCACTGGCTACAGCAAGTACTGGGTAGTCAAAAGGTTCTATTGACCCATTCATGCACAGCGGCTTTAGAAATGGCAGTCATCCTAGCTGATATTCAGCCTGGTGATGAGGTGATTATGCCATCTTATACATTTGTCTCAACAGCTAATGCTGTTGTTTTACGGGGTGGTATTCCAGTCTTTGTTGATATCCGTCTAGATACTCTTAACCTTGATGAAACGCTGATAGAAGCCGCGATTACATCTAAAACCAAAGCGATTATGCCTGTGCATTATGCTGGCATCAGTTGTGAGATGAGTGCCATTCAAGCGTTGGCGACGAAATACGGTCTCGCCATCATTGAAGATGCGGCTCAGGGCTTCGGCGCTATGTATGAAAATCAGCCTTTAGGTAGTCTAGGGAAGATGGCAGCTTTTAGCTTTCATGCTACTAAAAACATCGTCTCTGGTGAAGGCGGAGCGCTTGCCATTAATGATCCTGCGCTCATAGAACGAGCTGAAATAATTTGGGAAAAAGGCACAAACCGGAGTCAGTTTTTCAGAGGAATAGTAGACAAATATACCTGGGTTGATGTGGGGTCATCCTATCTGCCAAGCGATTTGCTGGCAGCGTTCCTTTGGGCGCAGTTAGGGCAAGCAGATGAGATCAAACAGCAGCGTCTAGAGCATTGGCAGCGCTACGACAGAGCGTTCGCTCCACTAGAGCTACAGGGTAAAGTGCGTCGCCCGACAGTGCCTCTAGAGTGCCAGCATAATGCTCATATCTACTATCTATTAGTCAATAACCTCGAAACCCGAACACAGGTATTGACTGTGCTCAGACAGTATGGCGTTCAAGCAACCTTTCACTATGTGCCTCTCCATAGTGCTCCAGCAGGACGCAAGTATGGTCGAGCGCAGGGTGAACTTAGCGTTACGGACGATGTTAGCGATCGCATTGTGAGGCTGCCGCTCAGTGCGGCACTGACCACGAATGAAGTCGATCATGTGATCGCTTTGGTCTTGCAAACATTAGCTGTCTGAGATACGGTTTCGTCTTTTGCGCCTCTAAGTTGATTGGTTTATGAAAACAATGCGTGTAATTATTACTGCTCCGAACGTTTCACAGCGCATGAGTGGCGAGTCAGTCTTGCCACTCTATTATTTCAACCGTTTACGTGCGCGTGGTGTACAAGTGTGGGTTGTCACTCATGCCCGTTGCCGTGAGGAAGTTCGGAGCATTTTCCCTAATGATGACGATTTCCAGAAATTTCACTTCATTGAAGATATGCGATCGCAACGTCTGACCTATCGGTTGGGTAGTTTCTTTCCGTATCGCATCGAAGACTTGATTTTTGGGCAAATGATCAATTTGCTGTCGCAACGCCATGCAAGAGCGGTGGTACAGCAATTAGTGAAAGAACACGACATTGATCTGGTTTTTGAGCCTACTCCAATTACGCCAAAAGGGCTCAGTTGTATGTACGGTTTAGGTGTGCCGGTCGTGATCGGACCGATGTGTGGCGGCTTAGAGTTTCCACCCGCTTTTCGCTATATGGATGCACCAAGCACTCGCTTATCAATTCAAGTGGGACGTGCTTTAGCTCAGCTTGGTCATCTGCTGGTGCCAGGTAAATTGCAGGCGAATGCGTTGATTGTGGGTAACGATTTGACGGCAGCAGCCCTACCAAAAGGCTATCAAGGCAAAGTCTATAGAGTGGAAGAAAGCGGTGTTGATTTATCGCTTTGTCAAACCGTTACACAAACCGACCTTGCGCCTGACCAACCTGTGCGCTTTGTTTTCTTTGCCCGCTTTGTGGATTGGAAAGGGGTACAGTTTTTAGTGGAAGCTTTCAAGCAAGTTGCGCCTAAAGCCAATGCAATGTTGGAGTTGATTGGTGATGGAGTGCTGTTAGAGGCAACGAAAGCGCAAGTAGCAGCGCTTGGTCTGCAAGATAAAGTTAACTTTCATGGACGGTTGACGCTGGAAGATAGCATTAAATTGATTAGTAACTGCCAGGTCTACGTCGTTCCATCTCTGCGCGAGTGTGGTGGGAACGCCATTTTAGAAGTGATGGCAATGGGGTTGCCGCTGATTGCAACGAACTGGGCAGGTCCGGGGCTGTTTGTGAATGACTCCTGTGGTATTTTGGTTGAACCCAGTTCACGTCAGGGGTTTGTTGATGGTTTAGCCGAGGCAATGCTGCGGTTGGCTGCATCACCGGAACTCAGGCAAAAGCTTGGAAGAGGCAGTGCAAAGCGGGTGACAGAAAGCTATTTTGATTGGGATTCTAAAACCGATCGCATTCTTGAGATTATGCGTGAGACAATGCAGCAGCCTAAGCCATCTGTTGCAGTCATCAATCACCTGGAACAAGGCACTGCATAAACGATTGGCAGGTAGCAGAGACCTGTAGATCGGATAAGACGGTCAGGTCGTGCTCAAGATGTAATGCTGGGGAGGCGACGTTTTTGCTGTCGATCGCTCTGTGTGCTGCTACCGTAGAATGATTACCACGCTGTTATCTCATAATGGCGATCGCGTTGTATTTTAAGACGTTCCGACTCAAGCACCCGTGACCCGTTTATGGCTGAACCGCAAAAAGATCAGCAGCATCCCCAATGGAGCAGCGATCGCCAGATCGTCAACACATTGCTTT
>JBGTJW010000574.1:0-2139 GCA_041744955.1 Stenomitos sp.
GGGTGCGGTACGGATACACATCGCTTTGTTCCACACTGCGCGATGGATAAATGATCACCGCTTGCCAATCACTAAAGCGGTTGCGATTACGATAGAAATACAATGCAGATTCCGCAAACAGTCGTTCATACAGTAATTCATCCTTCTGCATCTGCACCTCACAAAAATAAATCGCACCTTGCTCATGTTCGGGTGGCAGAAACACCCCATCAATTTCAAATTTCGGTTCTTTTACTGCCACTGAGTCAAAGCGATAGTCGGATGCGTTTTCAGGTTTAGTCTCAATCAAATCAAACAAGAGTTCAGGCGATTGTTGAAACAGTTTATAAAACAGCGGATCACGTCGCATTGCGGGAGTCAGTAAACAGTACGATCGAGTGTACTCCAGGTTAATGACCTGGAAAAATGCCTGCTCAGGCCCCTGAAGCCCATCACCAAACCAACGGCTGTTTGTTTGCCAATCCTGCCGCTCCAAGCCTGTTGGTGATCAAAGCCTGTTGGTGAAGCCTCTGCAATGCAGAAATTGCCCCCAAGACTAACCTACCGCTGGCACTCTTCTACTCAACCCACTCAAAACCTTCGCCTCAAAGAACGCCGACTTACTCTCCGGTGGCATGGCTCGGATCTGGATGGGTTGTCTTCCAGAGTGGCAGTTGATGGACTTTCTGGAGCGTGAGGGCAACAAAGGTTGTTTGAGGTTGAGCGATCGCCAACCCGAAATAGCCTTCCTCGCCGTCATGAGCATGATTACCGCTGCTGAGAGCGGTAAAGCGCCCTTGCTGCCGTGCTTGATTCAAAGGAGACGCAACAGCCCAACGCCAGCGCGACGGAAAAACAACGGGACCAATATGCTCAACCCAGTCTCGCTCGCCATGAAGATGGTAAACATGGTCTGCAACGTCAAAGCCTTCTTCGCCGTTGAACGCTCCGCCCAGCGAGACAACTGTAACTCGAGCCTCCAACCAGCGATCGAGATGCGGCACGGCACCCAGTGCGACTTGTACGCCACCGCTGGTGCCAATCAGCACTAAATTAAGCGGCTGCTGGCGGTTACGTGCGATCGGCTGTACCGTATTCATGCGCTCCAGTATGGCATCGGCAATGCCTTGGTTATAAACGGGTCCGTAGCGATCGTCTGCTGAAATTGCTAACCGCCACAGATTGCGAATTTTGATCAGCACGTCGGCATTCTTTAACCAACCATCCTCACGCCCGATCGCGTGCCATAGGGGCGACAGAAACCGTTGACCACCCAAATCCTTGTTTTCAGCAGAGTAGGGAAAGACATCGCGCACGGCGACACAGTTGGGATGCAACCGCACCAGTTGATCCAAAAACCACTCTTCACCAGGCGTTAATTGATTGGTGGAAAAATCGCCGACACCGGGTAAGTAAATGATGTAGCAATTAATATCAGAATGAGCGGTGGGAGCGGTATCCTCATTTGTAGGCAGTTGCTTGGGCTGGCTTTGCTTGCCTAAACTCCCTGTACTCTGCTTTAGCCACCAAACTAAAGTACCGACGGGCGCAAAGGTTCCCCAAACTAACAGCACAACGACGGCTAGAGTCAGCAGCTTAGAGGTGCCACCTGCTAACCGTAACAGTAGTTGTTTGAGGAGATTAGCCATCTGTATTGCTTAGAACCTGGCTTGTACGGGGAGTAACTTAAGTGTAATGTAGCGTATGAAACAAAATTGCTTGACAACGAGCCTTTTTCGTCAGCCCTAAAATAGTGTGAGCCACCAGCCGTCCCATCAAAACTTTTGGCAGACCCTTTGGGATGCGATCGCCCTCAAGTCTAACTTGTATGAGCACGCCCAGAATACGCCCAAAACGCACCGTCTTGCCCTCACAATTGTGTTGCTAGCTGCCATCTCCCATGTGCTGGGAAGCGCTGTTATTTTGCTCATCAATCGAGCGAGTGGGTTGTTTCTGCTGCTTGCACTTCTAGTGGATGGACTGAGCGTCATTGCAGGTTACTACTTATGGACATTCATCATCTTTAAAGTTGGGCAGTGGCTAAAACCGATCGACCCAACCTATGGTGATTTATTGAGTCCGGTTGGCTTTGCCTATGCCCCACAAGTGCTTAACATTTTGACTCTGATCCCTTTATTAGGACGACCGATCGAATTAATT
>JBGTJW010000575.1:0-1997 GCA_041744955.1 Stenomitos sp.
CTGGGGATATTTGCCTTGTTGATAGAGTTGAATGACCTGCTGATTCAACTGTTTCGCTTCATTCAGTGCTTTCCCTTAGGTCTGAGACTGGGAAGTGGGAGATTGACACTGGCGGGTACGGGAAGCACAGCCACCAGTCCAACGGTAAGGAGCAAGCCAAAACCGATGCCATGCTGTTCGTGTTCATCAGCGGTTTACCTGTTCTGGTAGCTTATCAATTTTCGTCTGTAACGCTTTAACCGACTCTACATCGCCTTTCATGGGCGTCCAGTTCCCTGAAGCGATGAAGCTAGCCCAGCGGGCTTACTCAAAGCGATAGAAGATTTAGACCCGGACGTGCGTTGGAGGGCAGCCGAAGCGTTAGGACAGATCGGCAGTGAAGCGGCGGTTCCGGGCTTACTCCAGGCGATGGAACATTCAGACCGTTACATGCCTAAGAGTGCAGCCGGGGCATTGGGTCAGATCAGCTCCAAGGTAGCGATTGTAGGCTTACTCCAAGCGATGAAGCATTCAAGCCTGGGTGTTCGTCGGATGGCAGCCGATGCATTGGGCAAGGTCAAAGACGATCGCGCTGCCCACGTCCTGCCCAACCTTTTAACCTTACTTCCGACGCATTCGGGTCAAGATGCAGCTCTCGCCATCCGCGCCATCCAGGAAAACTGTAAGTTCTACAACTACGAAATCTTTCAAGCCCATCTCGCAGCCCAGAAAGCTGATCGCCCAAAAAGCCAAAGCAGCGATCCAAACGCCATAACTATACAAACCCTGGAGAGGTTGACCATCATGACTGATAAAGCACCCATCTTCAATCAGCAACACGCAACCATTGGCGTGAACTATGCCGCTGAGGGCAGCAATATAGAATTTACTCAACACACCAGTTCTTCTGAGCAAACCTTTGAGATTTTACTCACCGACTACCAGCAATTTATTGAGCAACTTCAGCAAAAATATCCCACACTGTCAGACCCAACCACCGTGCCGCAAATTATTGAAGTCGAAGCAAAACTGCTCGAAGCCCAAAATCAACAGCGGTGGCAAAATTTCCTCAATCTCAAACGGCTTTGGCACGGCAGCAAGAAAGCAGGTATCAAAGTTGGCGAACACTTTGCTGAAAACAATGTCTGGGCAAAAGGTGCGATCGCCTTTCTTGAAGGTGTTAGCGAAGATGGGAAATAACAACCATTGAACTAAGCAAACTCAAACTATGCAAATCACGATCGACCTTCCTGATGAATACGTTTAGCGTCTAGAGCCAACTCTGTCCAATTTCTCCCAGCGATGCCGACCTGCAAATCCAACTCGGCAACCACCTTAATCTGCTAGAACAGCAAAAATTATTACCAGTTGGCACCACCGCCAAATCCTTCCCGGCGACGAACGCGCCCAGGTGATCAACGATCGCCTCAACAGCGCCGACATTATTTTGCTGCTAATCAGCACCGACTCGATCGCCGACCACACCTGCTACGACATCGAAATCAACCGGGCAATGGAACGCCATCAGGCAGGCGAAGCCCGCGTCATCCCGATTTTGCTGCGTCCAGTAGACTGGCAAGGTGCGCCCTTCAGCCAGTTGCCCGTGTTACCCAGGAACCATCAGCCTGTGACGAGCTGGGGCGATCGCGATGCTGCCTTTCAAGAGATTGCGGAGGGGATTCGAGAAGTGGCGATCGAGTTGAGACGCACGAAAAGTGCTGAAGCTTAAGCCTCATCCTGATCCTCTAAGAGCTTTCCAAGATTGTGTGTCTCCATTAAATCCTTGTATCGCTGAGGCAGACCGTCCCTGAGCGTATCCTCAACAATACTGCTGACCGTTTGATCGCTGAGACCAGATAACGTCTTCAGCAGCCTATCTAAGCTAGGCGTGACATACAGGCGCAATTCGGTTTTCTTTTTCCTAGCCATCAAATGTTCTTGGTGCCTGCTTAGCTTCAGCAACCTAGCGATCGTAACCAGCTTTTAGGCTAATTCTTTAATTTTGGCAATTCTGTATT
>JBGTJW010000576.1:0-8078 GCA_041744955.1 Stenomitos sp.
AGATGGGATGGGCTTCTTAACTGCACTCGATGCCTTACGCTGCGGCGGGTCTTGTACTCCAGAATGATCAGAGCGATCGTTGGACTTGCTGTTTGTCATACTCGTACTCTCTATCCCTTGCTCACAAACACCCTTATGCATCTGCTTAAGAGTGAACGCTAATTCTGTAAAATTTTAAACTGAAGTTTTGCAATTAGATCTGGTGCCCAACATTTTTATTTGGTGGCTAAAGGACTGGTAACTGACGATCGTTACAGCCAACCCATGCGATTGCTAAAACATGAGAACAGTGGAGAGATGGCAACGTTGATGTTGCTTCTTTGAAAGTCAGCCCTATCCACCGATCGACTTCAACCAATGCACAACAGAGGGGTGCGATCGTCGCGATCGCACCCCTCTATTCTATTTAAACCAAAAGCAATTTTGTTCAAACTGCAATTGCTCAACCCAAGCTGCTTTATGGCATTGGGTGAAAGAGGAGGTCTGGAAAAAAGCGATTGAACTCAATCAAGATCCCTGCTGTAAACACCAGCCAGACGGTGAGGATGACAGGAGCCGTCGAAAGATACTTGAGGAAATACTGCATAAAGTGTTCTCCTGAAAAAAGCTGAAAACGCAATCGAGACTTCAGGCGATGCTGAAACGAGCAATGTTTGAGAGCGATCGACAGACCTGACCGTAAAAGCAAAAGGCGTATTGCCTTTTAGGATGTACCGCATCCAACCGGAGATCACTATGGCTGGTTGCTCAACAACGATCGCCTAAAGTCCAAACCGTGGACAAAGATTAACGGACAGAAACGGGGATTTCATCATCTTTAGCGGTCAGTTCACCGGTGGTAAACTCCTTCAACGCTGCCAGGGGCCAAGCGAACCCAGACAGAGCCAACTTAACTGCTAGAGGCACATTGATGATGATCTCATCCTGTTCAGGAGTCGCGCTTTTCTTGACAGCCTGAATATAAGAACGACCAACCCAGCCAATCCAACCCGCAATATAGAGAAAGAGAATACTGGGGATTGCAAATTCGCCTGCATGAGCCGCTGTTGGGTCAACGACCAGGTGAGGTAGACCTTCTTCACCACATAAGACACCAGAATTGGCGTAGAACTCAAAGCGCTGCTTGGCGGTAGCACTAACCGAGTCTTTGGCTCTCTGGGCAAACGCGGCTGAATCTTTACAAGGTGTTAAGTTAGAGGCATTGGCGGGGGGGATGGAGACAAACCCGAACCAAAGCATGACGACGAGCACTAGAGCAAACAACCGTTGCATGGAATTGTTTCCCTTCTTTTTAAATTACAAAACGCACAAGACAAAACATAGAACGGCAAAATTTTTCGCACAAACCACTTAGTAAAACAGTTTAGAGGTCTTGCAACGGTCGGTTTACTAAACGAAGTAGCAGCGTACCGTTTAAGGCGACCTCTGATGCAGTCTAAGCTACAAGAGGAAGTTCATACCCTCAAAAAGGTACCAGCAAATGGCGACGGTTTTGGCAATTGAAACAAGTTGTGACGAAACAGCGGTGGCGATCGTCCACGATCGTCATGTTTTAAGTAGTGTTGTTTCGTCACAGATTGCTAGTCATCAACCCTACGGTGGCATTGTGCCCGAAGTCGCATCACGACAGCACGTGGAAATTGTGAACGGTGCAGTTGCTCAGGCACTTCAAGAAGCAACGCTGGATTGGTCTGGCATTGACGGCATTGCCGCGACTTGTACACCAGGCTTGCTCGGTGCGTTGCTAGTGGGTTTAACGACTGCCAAAACCTTAGCGTTACTGTATCAAAAACCACTGATTGGTGTGCATCATTTAGAGGGACACATCTACGCCTCCTACCTGGTTGCCGCTGACCTCCAGCCGCCGTTTCTCTGCCTTCTGGTTTCGGGTGGGCATACCAGCCTCATCTATGTCAAAGACTGCGGTCATTATGAAACGCTGGGACAAACCCGTGATGATGCAGCAGGCGAAGCGTTTGATAAAGTCGCTCGCTTAATGCATCTGGGCTACCCTGGTGGACCGATTATCGATCGCCTTGCAGCCCAGGGCAACCCCAAAGCCTTTCCCTTACCAGAAGGGCAAGTATCGCTGGCAACGGGAGGCTTTCACCGCTACGACTCCAGCTTTAGCGGCTTAAAAACTGCCATGCTGCGCCTGACCCAAAAACTCCAACAGGAAAACCCAGTCCTGCCGATCGAGGATTTAGCCGCAAGCTTTCAGGCAACCGTTGCTAAAGCGTTGACCAAACGAGCGATCGCCTGTGCCCTTGATTACGGACTGGACACGATCGCGGTCGGTGGCGGCGTGGCAGCGAATACGGGCTTACGTCAACACCTGCAAGCGGCTGCCCAAACTCACAATCTGCGCGTCCTCTTTCCACCCCTCCAGTTCTGCACTGACAACGCCGCTATGATTGCCTGTGCCGCCGCCGAGCATTTGCAACGAGGGCATACCTCACCGCTAACGCTAGGTGCCCAATCGCGCATGGCGATCGCCGATGTCATGCAGCTTTATAGCCATTCTTGAGTAAAGGCAGAGGGCAGAGGGCGGAAGGCAGAAGGCTAAAGGCTAAAGGTAAAAGGCAAAATTAACTCAAAACTCAAAACTCTCCAGCGCAACTCAACACTCAAAACGCTCTAGTCTTCACCCCATCACCCTTCCACCTCATCACCTCATCACCCCTTTACCCTTCCTTCCCCATCACCCCTCCCCCCTCGCCTCTCTCTACAGGTAGGGAAATCCGCATCTACAAGGAAGGTCGCTGTCTCAGTACAATCAGAGGCAACTAGCCAGTAGCACCACTGGATTCCCTTCTTTTCGTCATCTATCTGCTGCAAACAATCTGCTGAGAAACCTGGAGTATCACCATGACGACTGTTCTCGAAAAGGGCAATATCAGTATTCATACTGAGAATATTTTTCCCATCATCAAAAAATGGCTCTACTCAGACCACGAAATTTTTCTGAGAGAGCTGGTCTCTAATGCCGTTGATGCCATCCAAAAGCTGAAAATGGTGTCTTATTCGGGCGAATTGGCTGGAGATGTCGGTGAGCCTGAAGTGGTCATCACGATCGATAAGGCACAGAAGACCCTGGCTGTTTCCGATACGGGCATTGGCATGACGGCTGATGAAGTGAAGCAATACATTAACCAGGTTGCCTTCTCCAGTGCCGAATCCTTTGTCGAAAAGTACAAAGCGGCTGGCGATCAGCAAATTATTGGTCACTTTGGGCTAGGGTTTTACTCGTCTTTCATGGTGGCGCAACGGGTTAATATTGATACCCTTTCCTATCAGCCAAATGCCGAGCCTGTGCATTGGTCATGTGATGGCTCTACTGAATTTGAACTCAGCGCCTCGACAAAGAGCGATCGCGGCACCACTGTGACGCTTTTCCTTCAGGAGGAAGAACAGGAATACCTGGAGCCGCATCGGATTCGGCAGTTGATCAACACCTACTGCGACTTTTTGCCCGTACCCATCAAGCTAGAAGTCAAAGAAGCCGCACCAGACATTGCGCCCTCGACAGAACCAGCAGAAGCCACGGCAGAAACTCCAGCAGAAGCCACTGCACTCGAAATCAAAGCGCCAGAACAAATCAACCGTCAGAAGGCTCCCTGGAAAGAATCGCCTAGTGCGTTGTCTTCCGACGACTACATGGAGTTTTACCGCTACCTCTATCCGTTTCAGGAAGAGCCGCTGCTGTGGGTACACCTCAATACCGACTACCCCTTCGTCGTCAACGGCATTCTCTACTTCCCCAAGCTCAAGCCTGACGTTGATACGACCAAAGGGCAAATCAAACTGTTCTGCAATCAGGTCTTCGTCAGCGACAACTGCGAAGAAGTTATTCCTAAGTTTCTGCTACCCCTGCGTGGGGTGATCGACAGCGTGGATATTCCGCTGAATGTCTCCCGTAGCTTTTTGCAGAACGATCGCACGGTGCGCCGCATTGCTGACTACATTGCGAAGAAAGTGGGCGATCGCCTGAAGGAGCTTTACCGCGACAATCGGGACGAATATGTTCGTTGCTGGCAAGACCTCGGCACCTTCGTCAAGTTTGGCTCCATCAACGACGACAAGTTCAAAAAGCAGGTCGAAGATATTCTCATCTATCGCACGACAGCAACGTTGAGTGAGAGGAGTGAGGAGATTGATACACCCAAAGTTGAAGTACAATCCGCTGACGGTGATGCGTGGCAAGACGTAAATGCTCCTAACTCTGACCCCTCACCCCTTACCCCTCTCTCCTCTCCTCCCTACACCACGCTAAAGGAATACCTGGAGCGCAATAAAGAGCATCACCCCAATCGCGTCTTTTACTGCACCGATGAAGTGGCGCAAACGACCTATGTGGAGCTTCACAAACAGCAAGGGCTAGAAGTCCTGTTTATGGATTCGTTCATCGACAGTCACTTCGTTAGCTTCTTAGAGCGTGAGCATCCCGATGTGAAGTTTTCGCGGGTTGATGCCGATCTGGATGACACCTTGATCGACAAAGACAAGCCTGCTGACATCGTTGACCCGACGACGAATCAGACTCGGGGCGATCGCATCAAAGAGCTATTCCAAAAAGCGCTCAACAAGCCCAAGTTAACGATTCGCACCGAAGCGCTCAAATCTAGTGATGCGAAGGGTGTCCCGCCAGCAATGGTGCTACTGCCAGAACACTTACGGCGGATGCAAGAGATGACTGCCTTAATGCAACAGCAAGCCGTGCAGTTCCCCGAAGAACATATTCTTCTGGTCAACACCTCCCACCCGCTGATCCAAAACCTGGTCAGCCTCAGCCAGGGAGCCATCATTCAAAACGAAGGGCAGTCCCCCTCCGCCGAACTGGCAAACCTGATCTGTCACCACGTTTATGATCTGGCACTCATGGCGCAAAAAGGCTTCGATGCTGAAGGAATGCAAGCCTTCGTCGAGCGATCGAACGCGGTGCTAACTCGTCTCACCGATCGCGCCGCTTCCTGAAGTAAGGGGTGAGGAGAGAGGGGAGCAGAGGGCAGAAGGCAGAAGGCAGAGGGCAGCATTCACTCAAAACGCTCTAGCGCAACTCAAAACTCTCTAGCTTCACCCCTTCACCCTTCCCCCCCCTCACTCCTCCCTCCTCCCCCCTCCCCCCCATATGTGATTTACATCCTGATGGAGGGATTTTTTTTGCTGTATACCTGATGTAGCGTTCGCTCAATTCTCTAACCTTCTTCCTCTTGGCTTCCTGATTTCCAGGTCGTTGTATACAATAGGATGTTGGTTAACCACTTTCTAAGCGCACACCCCGGAGATTGCTATGGCTCGTCAATGTCAACTTACTGGCAAGAAGGCAAACAACGCCTATGCCGTGTCCCACTCTCATCGTCGGACAAAGAAACTGCAAGAAGTAAATTTGCAGTGGAAGCGTATCTGGTGGGCTGAGGGTAATCGTTGGGTGAAGTTGCGGCTTTCCACAAAAGCAATCAAAACCCTCGAACACAAGAGCCTCAGCGTTTTTGCCAAAGAAGCAGGCATTGATCTCAATCGCTTCTAAGCGTGCAAGCGGCTTCTTTATGTTGAGTGCAGTTGGTGATACGACTGGCGATGAATGTGTAACAAAACGATCGGGCAAGCCTTTTTGGTCGCCCGATTGTCAATTTTACGAAAACTTTTTAAAAAGAGAATTTAGCAAAAGTGACATCCGCTCAGAAAATAATTCGAGATGGACGATCGCTTTATTCAGGTACGTGGGTAACATTGGGGCATCTCTCTTTATGACGAATTAATATCTTCTACTGAGTTATAAAGCTTGTGTGAAGCAATTCTTCGCTAAGTGAAAGATTACCTAGATCTTTGTCGTAGCCTTAACGCTAAAGTCTTGCTTGCTCCGTTGATTTGCTGATGTTTCAGCGATCGCCCCTTGTTTATCTTCGTGGCTTCCCGGTTGATCAAAGGCTATTTGAACTGTTACCACAGTAGGCATCTACACAAAAAATTTGTATCTTCAGGACATTTAAATACACATCCCGCAGAAAATTGTCACTCTGTTTTCTGTAGTGCCCGTTAGCTCACGTTGTGAGTTCAGTCTATAAACCTCTCGCCGTCGTTGCAGGAAGCAGCTATCATGTCAGACCGTAAATTAGCCAAGGCAGTTCAGGCTCTTTTTAGCCAGATGCAGAAGATGTCCAGAGCCTTAACCAAGGGGCTAATGAATTGGCTTCTGCGCTCGGCAATGACTTTAAACCGACGGTTTCGGTCTCCCGCCGCAGGGTTTGTGTTGCCGACCGTTATCTTGCTACTGCTGGTGGTGTCGTTAACAGTCGGTGCCTTAGTCTACCGTGCCTACAGCCGCAGCGCTCAGGTGATTGGTGATAGTCAGCAGCGAATTATCTACAATGCGGCGACCCCTGCGATCGACCGGGCAAGAGCCAAGCTAGAAACGCTTTTTGATGCGACGAAAGACAGCCGCTACCCTGGTGGTGTCCCTGCCGAAAACTACATGGCAGGGATGCTGCGTAATGACGGCAGTTATGGGGTTGGTGCCTTGCCAGGTGTCGATCAATACACGATTCCTGACGAAACTCGGATCAATCTGGACGGTACGACCAAAACGAATGAACTTACGCCACGGGACAACGCCTGGGCGTATCGTACCGATACGAATGGCGATGGTACAGCCGATGCGACAGTAGTTTACTCTATCGTGCTGCAAACACCAACCGATACGACAGCGGGTGTTGCAGGTTCTGGGATGGTCAATACATCTGAAACGCAGAAAGCCAATAGTTTGTGGGTGCGGCAGGGTCCGTTGAGCAATCAACTGCGAGGCAACTGCGCGATCGCCCAGGACGGTGCAACGTCTAGTGCGGCTCAGGGCTGGTTCCAGGATCTAAGCACCTCTTCCACGCTCCGCAAAAACTTCCAGGTTGATGCGCTTGTCATCCCAGACACCATTAACACCACTGGCAGCTTTACAACGCTGGAAATGCAGCAAGACCGGAAGCTCGATCGGGGGAACAAGTGGGGAGCCTGGTTCCGCTACGACATGGAAATCTTTCCGGGTCCTGCCTTTAACTGGAATGGTGCCATGCATACCGAAGGCAGCTTCATGACCAGCCCGGGCAATGGTTTTAATGCCTACCTGGTAAGTTCTCAAGCGTCGTGCTTAATGAGTACTGCGGCGAACTCAGAAATCACAGTCACGAACATTACTAACCCCACGAACGATACGTCGAAGCCACCCGATTTTATTGGCTTGGCGTTTGGGGGAAGTATACGTGACAACAACTACAGCGGGTCTTCTAGCATTCACATCTGGCCCGCAACAACTGCTCCTGCGGCTCCGTCACAAATTGCGACCCTCGACAATGGCGCTAACGGTGGATCAGCCAATCAAACCAACACCGCCACACAAGTTGCCTTAGATCCCATTAAGCTGCTGACTGATGATGTGAGTCAGGCACGGGGCGGCAATCCATCCAACCGACCTAACTATAGGCCAGCTTGGAAGGGCCTGCCCAACGCAGGCACACCTCGCATCTACAACCAGGCAGAACCAAAGCCCTATGTGGATGACCTCTACCGAGCCGATAACCGCTGGGGCCCCAAGCCCCGTTACAACGACCAAATTGCGGTTAGAAGCCCCAACAAGATAGGCGACCCCATCACGACTGCGAATGTCGCCAGTGCTCCCGACTTTAACACCCTGGTTGGGAATGATTATCTGCCATCGAATCCCTCTACTGCTGCTAGCGTTGGTCTAGATGGTTACTGGGAACGACGTGCCTTTAACGAAGGGCTGCGGCTCATTGTCGGGCAACGCCTGGAACTGGGCAACTCGGGAGGGTGGGCTGGCAGGAATGATCCACTGTACCCACCGAACCAAACGACTAGTCTTAGCCACGAGAAGCGTCAGCGGCGCACCTTGCGAGACAACATTGCGGCGGTGCAGTCAACCGCGGTCTACCATGCAGACAGTACCGTTGGACCGAATCTTCCCGTTGCCTGTTTTGCAAGTACCGCTCATCCCGGTACGGCTGCCACCCTTGCTGCCAGCATTAATTTTAATACAGCAAATCGACAGTTTTATGGCGCTGCTGGTGCCG
>JBGTJW010000577.1:0-6678 GCA_041744955.1 Stenomitos sp.
TCATGTTCGAAGAAACTCGCTAATCACATGAGTGCCATTTGACCTTGCATCCCTTACGCCAACGAACTAATGCGTTTAGAGCAAGCAAGTTGTGAAGAGCATCCTGCTTTTCCCCATCCTTTACTAAAAAAGACTACCAACTACTGAACGCTAACGTGACGCAGTCGATCGTCTAAGCTTGCTGTGTTGACTAGGGGCATCGTCATAACGTCGTGCACGAGGTGTGGCGAAGCAGCTCAGAAAAATACCAATTTGACGCTGAAACAGACACGCCTTGACGATATCCGTCGTCAACTCACTGCGGTAGCGCAGATAGATCACTGCTACTCTCAAAGCACCCAAGAGGATGAAGGCGGGCAGCAGCAACATCAGCAGTGGTTGTTGCCAGGGATGAAGCTTAGACAAGCGCAAAGCATGAGCCGACAGTCCACTGGTGCGAGCAAGTTTAAGCAGATACTCAGGCTCTAAGCGTCTTGCAGGCATATGGTGATACACTTTCATCTCACCGTTATGCCAAACTTCCCAGCGACTGTTAATGATGTAGTGCAAGACTTCAACATCCTCGGCGCAGGTTGCTATCATCCTCCAAGACTCGTCCCTGCCCCACAGTCTGCGACGTTGGGGAACAGCTTCCTGCCACGCCTGCTTACGAATAACGCAGCCCGGGTTGACTGGACAACGGCGACGCACAAACGTTCTGGGGTAGCGAAAGGGTGCGTCTCCATGGTCACCAACCGCTAGCAAAAACTTGATCTGATGAAATTCTTCAGGTGAAGGGACATCTAGCCGTGGATAAATATTGCCTCCGTAAGCACCTACTTCAGGATGTTCTTGACCAAAACGATAGGCGGCTGCTAACCAGGTTTCTTCAGGCAGATTATCGTCATCTAAAAAGCCAACTAGGGCTTCACTCCTAGCTTCACGCATGGCTAGTTCACGCCCATAACCGCCGCCTTGCCGGGGTTCACAAAGATAGCGAATTTGGCTGTCTTGCCGCCACCGTTGAGCATAGTCTGCCACGATCGCTTTTGTCTGATCGATACTATTGTTGTCTACAATCAGCACTTCCCATTGCAGTCCTTCGGGATTAGTTTGGGCAAGTAGGTGATCTAAAACCTCTGGCAAGCGTTTTTCAGCATTATAGGTACGGACAGCAACAGTAAAGTCAATTGGCATGATGAGACTACGAGAAAGACCCTACATCATTATGAGTACCCAATGTTGAAGGACTTTGATCTTGTGATTTCTTTATTTTTACGCTAACTTCCATGAAGGTTTCGTAATGTTTGCCAAAAGAAACTTTTTCTGAGCCTTGATGGCAAGCGGCTTTGATTACTGAAAGTTAGTCTGTAATTACTGCCTAACTGAGCCGCCCGGAAATAAACCGCACTGCAAATGTTTCAGTAGCTAACTGAGCTTGCGGAAGCCTAGCTGCTTGAAGCATTGCATCACAAGATAACCGACTCTAAAAAAACTTGTTTCTATGTTTAGTAAAAAGCCTGCTGTTGACGATCGCCCCTTCTGGCAACTGCCTCTGCTGTCAGCGCTGTCCCTCTTCTTCACGTCTATGCTTCTGGCTTGCTGTCTAGTCGCACCGTCAGCCCTGGCGCTGCCACTGCCATCGACACTCACTGTCGGTACGCTGTTCTCCTTTGCGGGCGATCGTCCGGCAAATCTAGGCGTAGCGGAGGGCAAGTTTGCGCCCTGTCCGAGTACGCCCAACTGTGTGAGCAGCCAGAGCCAGGATCCAGCACATGCGATCGCGCCACTGCGCTATACCACAACGCCAGAGGCAGCTTTTGACACGCTCAAAGCAACGCTTCAGAAGCAACCGAGCGCTAGTCTGCTGACGGCTACTGCTGACTATATGCGTGCGGAATTTACCTCATCGATCATGGGCTTTGTCGATGACGTTGAGTTTTACCTCGATCGCGATGCCGATCGCATTCAAGTCCGTTCTGCTTCTCGCTTAGGTGAGTCTGATCTGGGTGTGAACCGCAAGCGCATTGAGGCAATACGGGCAACGTTAGAGCCTTAAGGACGGTAAAGACAACAGGTGCCACAGGAGGCTAAACTCTGAGGGGGTTAGCCCAACACTTGCAAACCTTCCACAAGCGCTGAAAGACCGTGAAGCCCTTTCTCTTTGTGACTGATCTGGACCATACACTGGTGGGCGACGATCGTGCCATGAGTGACCTCAATTACCAGCTAGAGGCGCATCGCCAGCAGTACGGTACAAAAATTGTGTACTCCACTGGGCGATCGCTCACCAGCTATCGGCAGCTCAGCACCGAAAAAACGCTTCTACAGCCAGACATTCTGATCTGTGCGGTTGGCACCGAAATTTATCATCAAGGCGGCGATATTCCGGATCCAATCTGGTCTGAGATGCTCTCGCAAGGCTGGAAGCGGGAACAAATTGTTAACAGCGCTGCCCGTTTTGTTGACCTTGCGCCGCAACCTGGCTCAGAGCAACGCCCGTTTAAAGTAAGCTATTTTCTCAGCGAACAAGCCGCCGTTGAAGTTCTCCCTGATCTGGAAGCGTTGCTGGCAGAACAACGGCTGGAGGTGCAGGTCATTTTTAGTGGTGGCAAAGATCTGGATCTTTTGCCACGTCAAGCCAATAAAGGCATGGCAATGGCGTTTATCCGTCAATATTTAGAATTCGACCCGCTGCAAACGGTAGCGTGTGGTGATTCTGGTAATGATGTGGCGCTGTTTCGCGATCGCCCAGAACGCGGCATTATCGTTGGCAATGCCCGTCCAGAACTCCTCCAATGGCATCAGGCAAACCCGAACCGCAACCGCTATCTTGCACTAGACGAATGTGCTGGAGGCATCCTTGAAGGGCTACAACACTTTGGCTTTCTTTGAGTTCTGACCTTGCTGCCTGTAGGGATGATGCTTCTATGCTTGCCTGCATACTGCTTCTCATCTTTTTGTCCCCATTAGAGGACTTTTGACCCATGTCACTCGCTGCGGCTTGTAGGGGTGTGGAGGAAATCCAGTCAAATTTTTCCTGTGGGGGCGCAGCATTGCCCTGCTAATTGTTCATCATTATAAGAGTCCAAATATACACTTGGGGTACGCTGCGTTTTACTTAATCCCTTGCGTACCGCTATGCCGTAGCGAAGGCACATGACAGAACTGGTCAAAAACTCTACCGAACGATCGCCTGACGCTGCTGTATCTGCCGCCAGTTTGCTGCATCACTATGGCTTTGATTTGGGTGGTGACACGATCGCGCCCTTGCTGTCGGTATGGCAAGCGCAGTACTCCGATGCTTGGATACGTTTAGCAACCATTGAAGCGCTTTACCAGGGTCGCTACAAAGCGATTTCTGTAGAGCAAATTCTTGCTCTCTGGCAGCGGCGTAGTCAACCTGTTTATCACTTTAACCATGAGTTTGAGCGGTTGGTTTGCGATCGGTTACCCCATAGCCCTGAGCCAGCCAACCCGTCTTTACAGGAAGAGACGTTTTTAACGCCAGCAGCCCAGGCGTTAATTGCTACGGTGCCGTATCCAGGCGTAGCGTTACCACTTCATCAGAGTGAGCCAACCGTTTTGCACCATGCGGAGGCGATGCAGGCGCTAAGAAACCTTCAGGGCGATACGACCCTTGCTTCGCCGTCTGTCGATCGCGTGTCGGTATCAACTGCAGCACCTGACGAACCAGCGCGAGTGCAGACTTACTCTTATACGCTGCGATCGGAGGAGCCATCAGCTCAGCCCCTTGCTCCCGCACCGACGGAGGGAGACACGCAGACTACTGGAGACCCAACGTTATTGCCTTCTGCACTACCGTCTTCAGAGAGTGCTGCCAAAGCGGCGATCGATGACGCTGCACAAGCTGGCTTGATTGCAACAACAAGCGTTCGATCGGAGGCTGAGCAGGCGCATTCAACCGACCATTCTACTGCTGCTACAACTGCTGTGCCTGTAAGCAACGGTGCCCAAACGCAGACCCCCAGCCCTCAGGCAGCTTCGATCACGAGAATTTTGCAGCAGCTCGATAACCAGGAACTGAGCGCCAAAACAATGTTTCCTGGCTTTGGGCTACTGGCGCGTACGCTCCAACCAAAGCTCAGGCTGCATCTAACAGCACGTTACCAGCCTCTTTGGCTCACCGATCTGTCTGACAAGCAGCCCATTCACCAGTTCATGCCAGCCCCAGAAGCCTCAGACTTTCACAGTAAGCTAAAGGCGGTCGCTCAACCCCCGGATGATGCGCCAGCGGTGGAGCCGTAGCGCCCTCCGTTCCCTGCTCAGTTGTTTGTCTGGTGTCAGGTTGATTGTCCGATCGACGGTTGAGCCTTGGTCTCAGCAGGTGGCGTTGTAACACCCTTACGAATTTCAGTGTAAAAGGCTGCCATGCTAAAGCCATCCGCCTGCTTTGAGAGGCTGGTGCGTAAGCGTAAGTTCTGGCTAGCAAACCACAGCCGTTCCTCTGCGTAGAACGCCTCATTCTCAATTATCAGTGTCACTGCGTCATCATTGCCTACTACATAGCGTCCTGCGACGGGTGTTTCGGCATTGTTGATTGCGTGCAGCAGCTTGCCTTCATTGGGTTTATGGGGATCGGCGATCGGCACTAGCACACTGCTACCGGGATGCTTCTCCTGATCCCAAGCGGTGGAGCCATCTCCACTAACGCGCACCCCACACAGCGCCAAGGCAGGATCGAGCTTGTGTTGTTCGCACAGCGTGATGACCATAGGATCGGTCTTGGGTAACAGCTCAACCTGAAAATCTGACTTGCCGCTTTCAGACTGCTTTAGGCTGAGATCGTGGCTGCTACGTTGCGAAAACCATTTGCCGCTGCTGAGTTGAAAAAACTCCACAATATCCATCGTTGACGATGATCCTTTTTCTGGATGCTTGCTACTCACTTATTGTAAGGTCGCAGCGCTTTACTTAAAAGCAAACGTCTTTGCTCCTAGATAAAACGGGGCAGACATGATGCCTACCCCGTTTTACAGATCATTAAGCCAGCAGTTCGCCTGTTTCCTGTAAGGCGTGGAGGCGGCGGTAGATACCTTCCCGATCGAGAAGTTCGTCGTGGTTGCCGACTTCAACAATTTGACCGTTTTCCAACACCACGATTTTGTCTGCCTCGCGAACCGTGCTGAGACGGTGGGCAATGATGATCAGCGTGCGGGTGCCGAGAATGGCACGCATGGCAAGTTGAATCGATCGCTCCGACTCGTAATCCAGACTGGAGGTGGCTTCATCAAAGATCAGCACATCCGGTTCCATAATCAGGGCGCGGGCAATGCCAATCCGCTGCCGCTGACCACCAGAGAGCCGCACGCCTCGTTCTCCCACGATCGTGGCGTAACCTTTGGGCATACTGCGGATAAAGTCATCCGCTTGAGCAATGCGACAGGCTTCATGCACTTGCTGAATGGTTGCGCTGGGGTTGCCATAAACGAGGTTATCCAGCAGCGTCCCGTTAAAAATATCCACTTCCTGGTGAACGATCGCCAGTCGTTTGCGATAACCCGTTACATCCAGGCGGCGCAGGTCATGTCCATCCATCAAGATGCTGCCGCTGTCTGGCTCGAAGTAACGGAACAGGAGCTTGACCAGGGTGGATTTACCAGAACCCGATCGCCCAACGAGTGCCACGGTTTGATACGGTTCGATCAGCAGATTGATATCTTTCAGCACCGGGCGCTCTGAGTCGTACCCAAAGGTCAAGTGCGAAAACTCCACCTTGCCTGTGAACTGGTACGGTTCAGCGTCCTTATCTCGCACCAAGCTACCCGCATCCTTACCATCCGGAAGCTGCATGAATTCGTGAAACCGAATCATAGAGGCATAGCGACGGGCAAAGACTTCTGCCAGTTGACTAATCGGCTCGACCTCGGCATACGCCATGCTAGAAACGGTCAGGATGGTGACAAAATGCCCTAGCGAAATTTCGCCCCGTGCTGCTGCTATCAGCGTAAAAATTAGCACCAAGAATACACAGCTTTGGACGATCGTGCGCTCATACATCCCCAGCATGACGTAGCCCTTGTGGATGCGATAATCCACCACCTTAAACTCGCGACCAAACCGCTGTCGCTGGCGAGTTAGCTCTTGTGCTTCCGTCGCAAAGGCTTTTACCGTTTTAATGTTGGTGATGATTTCAGAGTTACGGCTTTCAGTATCTTCGGTATAGCGATCGAGCGTTTCCTCCTGTTGGGTCAACCGGGTCAAACCAGACAGGCTAAAGCTCAGAATGCCAATGAATGAGAAGAGGACGACGATCGCAATCCGCCAATCAAGCAGCCAAATGACGGTAACAATACCCACAATGCGAAAAAATTTGGGTAAAAACTGCCCCGTGATTTCGGGATACGTCCAGGTATGGTTAGCCAGACCTTTGGCAACCCGGGCGGCAATGCGTCCCGGATTGTTTTCGTCGTAGAACTCTAGCGGTAAAGTCAGCACCTTTTCTAGCGCTTTCTGAGCGTGATCTCGACGGGCACGAAAAGCCGTATCCCATTGAAACCACGCACCCAACCAGGGCTGAATGGGTGCCCGACCGACCGAAACGATGCCAATCAATGTGATCAGCACCAGCAGCGAGAGCCTCTGCCCTTCCGGCTGCCCTGTCACCCTAGCAACGCTTGCAATCAAGTTTTGTAGCGGTGGATCAAGCGCTTGATTAGACAACACATTCAGAATTTG
>JBGTJW010000578.1:0-9965 GCA_041744955.1 Stenomitos sp.
GATCTCAACCGGATTGAAAAGTGTTGGGCTTGGCTCAAAAGTCGCATTCGCAAGCGCTTCGCTCAAGCGGCTTCTCTGCGTCAGGCGATGGAGTCCGTGCTCAAAGAGGCGGTGTCCTAACACTATTGGCTGTAGCTATACTAATTGCCTCTTTTACTTTTCAGCCTCTTAAGCTGCCGGGTTAATAGCTATTGCCAACGCTAAACAAACAACCCTGTATGACCCGTCGATGTTTGTCGAACGGGAATCTCAATCACAAATTCTGCGCCCTGTCCTGGCGATGAAAAGCACATGAAGGTTCCCTTATGGCGTTCTGTAATGACCTGATGGCTGATGGACATCCCCATGCCCGTGCCTTTACCAACAGCTTTGGTGGTAAAAAAGGGGTCAAAGAGTCGCTTTTGCACCTGCTCAGACATGCCTGAACCGTTATCAGCGATCTGAATGCTGACGTGATCGCCTAGCATCTTGGTGCGAATGGTGATTTTACTTGGCTCTGCGGCAATAGCAGCGGGTGATCGTTGCTGATTTTGTTCATCAATCGCGTCGATCGCGTTACTCAGGATATTCATAAACACCTGATTGAGCTGTCCTGCATAGCATTCAATTTTGGGTAAGTCGCCGTACTCCTTCACTACCTGAATGTCAGGATAATCAGCTTTCGACTTCAGCCGATTGTGGAGAATCATCAGCGTACTGTCGATGCCTTCATGGATATCCACATCTTTGACTTCGGCTTCGTCCAGGCGCGAGAATGATCGTAGGGATTGCACAATTTCGCGAATGCGGTCTGCACCCACTTTCATAGAGACGAGCAGCTTGGGCAAGTCGTCTCGCAGAAAGTCCAGGTCCATGTCTTCAATGACGGTTTCAATCGCTGCTGTTGGCACTGGGTAATGCTCTTGATAGACCTGCAATAAAGCGAGTAAGTCTTGTGTGTACTGACTGGCATGATGAATATTGCCGTGGATGAAGTTAACTGGGTTATTAATTTCATGCGTCACGCCTGCCACAAGCTGCCCCAAGCTCGACATTTTCTCACTTTGTACAAGCTGCGTTTGAGCGTGCCGCAGTTCCTGAAGGGTTTGTTCGAGTGCTTGAGACTTATGCCGTTCGCTGGCTTCGCTTGCTCGTAATTCTGCTTCCACTTGCTGGCGTTGAGCAATCTCGGACTTGAGTTGGTCATGTGCTTCCAACTCTTTAATCACCGTGTCAAATGTTGTTGCCAGAACGTGAATTTCGCTGGCAAGCATCCCTTTGGGCATGGTAAAAACGCCTGTTGTCTTACTCTGTGTAACGGCTTCGTTCAGCGTTTTCAGTGGACGTAAAACCACACGATGGATGAGCAGACCCATCAGTAAGAGAATGCTGGCAATGCCAATGAGTAAAACCAGGGTTGAAGTAACAAAGAAGTTTTGCGTATTAGATTGCATCTGTTGCAAATCAACGATCGCGATCGCCAGTCCACGTCGCCCTGAGGTGCCAAACAACACGCTGCTAAAGGGCAGTACCTGCACTAGCACAGGTTTACCTGCCATGGTCGTTGTCTGACTGCTTTCCTTACCAGTGAGCGAGGTTTGCTCTATGACATGGGCAAACTCTGGGTGGACGGTTTTGTAGAGGCTGTCTTTGGTAACGCTAGCCGATGACGAATTTTGTGAGCCATGTGCCAAAATCTGCCCATCGGGATTAACGATTGTAATCTCAACAACAGCGGGCAACGTGGCGTAGTTCTGTACGACTCGTCGCAGGATGTGTCTATTTTCAACCGCCAGCAAACCTTCGGTCGAAAACTCTAGCGATTGCGTGATGGTTTGTGCTCGTTGCGTCACCTGTTGGGCTAGATCTGACTGAAGGAGACGATAATTGATCCAGAGTGTAGTTAAGCCGACTGTCGTAAGCGAGAGTCCAAAGCCGACTAGGAGTAGCTTTGAAAGACTTTGCTGTCGTACCCGAAAGAGTTTGTTCAAGCTTTCCAACCCTCGATCGCAGCGGTGATCGGTCCAGCATCAATTTCAATGTCTTCGCGGGGTGCTCGTCCGGCACGAGGGTCTTCCTTAAGCAGTTGCGCCATTTGAGCGATCGCTTGCTTTAGTCTGCCCTGCGACTGGAACATCTGTTGTTGTAAGGCAATATCACCTTTTTTGAGTCCAGCATAGTCACTGCCAAAGGCTGCACCACTCTGACCCATTGCTTTACCGACTTGCTCGTAGACGGTTTTGGGATCTACCTCTATAGCGTGCATCACATCAAGCCAGGTGGAAAGAAATTGAGTCAATGCCGCTTGCTTGGCTTTGACTGTCGTGGAGCGAGACAACAGCGTATCGATCACGAGGCTATTCAGTTCTTTTGTCGTGTAAACAACATTGCCTTTAATTTTTTTCGCCGTGTCGCTTAATAGCGGCTCCCAAATGACTGCGCCATCCAATTTGCCTTTTGCCATCAGTGCAATGGCAGCTTCATTAGAAACATCTTCGATCGTCACCTCTGATGGCTTCATCTGGTGCAATTTTAGGGCTTCGAGCAAAATCAGATGATTCACTGTGCCCAACTTTGCGCCTACCCGCTTACCGCGTAGTCCCTCAACGGACTGGATGCCAGACTGCGCTAAGAGACCATCCGCTCCATGCGAAATATTAGTCACCATCACAACGGCAGGCTTGTCGTTCCCCGGATCGACCTGAAGGACATCCCACAAGGAGACAAACGCAGCATCCAGAGAACCGCGGAGGACGGCACGGGATGAATCTTGCTGGTTCTCAAACCGCACCAAATCGACCTCTAAGCCGCGTTTTTTAAACAGGTCTGCTGTCTTGGCGTAAAGCACCACATCAAAACCGGGCCAGGTAGTAATGCCAATTTTGAGGGTTTGCAGTTTGGGCGGTTGCCCCAGGCTACAGGCATTCAAAGTCAAGCTCAAGATGAAGGCGATGAGAACGCAGCCACTGAGCGATCGCCAACGGTGCTGCCCCAGCTTGACCCGCCTGATCACAGTAGCCAGCCAGTGAGTCTTGATCTGCTTCATAGCCCTCTGCCTCAGACTTAGTGTGATGGAACTTTCTCCTTTTAAAGTGCCCATCCACTCGTCAAAGACCACAACATGCCACACTGCCCTTGCTGACGGCGGACATGATCACCTAGCACTAAGGCGACCATTGCCTCGATCATCGGTACGGCACGGGGTAAGACGCATGGATCATGACGACCTTTGGCAGCCAGGGTCACTGCCTCACCGACGGGTTCTTTGACGCAAAGGTACGTAAAGCGACATGGACTAGGACCGACGTTCAGTCCTGATTTCGAAGTTCCCAGATGCGATCCAGCGGAAAAGGGGTTAAGCCGAGATTAAGGTAAAAAGGTGCCAGAGGCTTTAGAAGCCTTGTCTAGACTGAGTTTGAAAAAAGCAATGACCCGTTGGTCTCAAAGCAGCACTATTGCACCTCAGGCAGAAGGGCACCTCTAGCACCCTCATGCTGTCGCTGCCCTTCTGCCGCCCAAGCAGCAGTCCTGATGGCTAACGATCGCGACTCAAGACCGGAAGCGCTGCAACACTAAGACAAGCTCAAGCACAGGTAATAGAATGGCGATCTTGCAGTGTTCTCGAATGGTAAAAGCACGCCTGCTCACTCCATCGCTCAGCCTTAGGGTAGTTGTGTTGTTGTCCTAATTGGTCTGCTTTGTCGGTCAACAAAAGGAGATTGCCTTAAACCATGACAGCAGCACTCTTCGATTGCAAACATTTGTTCAATTGCAATCCAATGCTGCTTTCTCTACGTACATCTATCTAGTGGTCCTAGCCAGCCTAAGTAGATTACACAAACACATGCCGAATGAGGGATGTCGATTCGTCTTCGGTGTCGGATGATACAACGAGCCATTGTTCCCGTTACAGATTAAGCCGTCTCAAGGAATGCAGCAATGAAGATTGATTATGAGGAGAGCTACGTTCAGTTGGATAGCAACTGCTCTCCATTCTCAAACGCTCTTAAAACCGCAGCCGCAGCTTTCATACGCTTGCCCCAGAAGATAATGCCGACGCTCCGGTCTGCTGGGCTCTGCCTTGCCGCCTTACTGCTGGTATTTTCCCAAATTACCCCACCCGCTTTAGCTTCCGATCACCAGGACACAACGTTTCTAGCCACAAAGTTGACGGCTGCCGACCTGACCGATCTCTACGTGTTTGAGAGTGCAACCAACCCTGACAATGTTGTTTTGTCAATGAACTTTGATCCACTGATTACTCCGGGAGAGGTTCGTCCCTTTGATCCTGCGATTCTTTACCAGTTCAAGATTGACAATACGGGTGATGGTGTCGAAGACCTGGTGTTGCAGTTTCAAAATCAGGGCAAAGGACGTAAGCAGTCGGTAGTTGTCCGAGGACCTGGCAAGCCGAAGAAAGTCGGCACAGAGTCGAGTTTGATTGGAGTCAGTAGTGTTGTTGGTCCGCTCGATAAAGCGTTTCCCGCTGGAAAGATGAAGGTTTTTGTCGGCACTCGTAAAGATCCGTTCTTCTTTGATCTGGAGCAATTCTTCAAAATTATTCCCGATCGCAATTACCTGGTGCAGCCAAATCCAGCGCCACCGTTTACGGTTCTATCTTTCCGTCCGCCCGGTCAAGCGGTAGACACACTTGATCCCTTTAACATTCATTCGATCGTGGTGGAACTGCCTAGAAAGCTACTCGGGAACGGCAAGATTGGAGTTTGGATGACGACCAGTATCAGAACTCCTCGCCTCCGAAATGGGAACTTCACTCAAATTGAACGGTTAGCAGTGCCAGCGCTGAATGAACTGTTTATGGACTTCAAAGCCCATAACGTGAGCAATCTGCAAACGCCGACCGGTGATGCTGCCAATCAATCTAAATTTATCCGCTCCTTTATTCAGGCGATCGGGCGACCCGCAGGCATTGCTGATGCTGTCATTTCTGTAGCAGTTCCCGATGTCATCCAGGCTGACCTTTCCAAACAAAACGGGAGCTACTTTGGCACGCAGTTGGGCGGCAACTTTGGCGGTAGACGACCCAAAGATGACGTGATTGACGTGACGGCCTCGGTTGTGTTTGGTAGCGCGGTGACTGGCATTACAGAGGGCGCTATTCCAGCCTTGACCAGCGACAACGTTGATCCTAAGGATGCCAACTTCCTGCCCACCTTTCCCTACCTGGGGAACCCTCGCTAACGTCTGAAGCGAACCCTGAGCCGTTGGGTGTTGGTCTGTTTCTTGTCAGCTTGCACTCAATGGCTCTCTCCTCAAAAAACTTTTAAGATCTATGCTTGGACGCTCGCTCAGTTTGTGTCTGCTAGTCGGTCTACTGGCTCTACTAGGAACGGCCTCCGCCCTGGCAAATGGTCAGTTGCCATCGCTGGCTAACTTGCCCCAACCAGAAACTGCGATGACAGTCTTTCCCGATTATGAGCAGCGTAATCTGATCATTCATAACTATGAAGTGCAAGTGCAGCAAGCACCGGATGCCTCTATACAGTTGCGCTTGCTGGCGGCTCAGTACCTCAGACGCTTTCGGGAACAGGCAGACGTAGAGGATTTACTGCGCGCCGAACACGCTGTCCGACGATCGCAAGCTGTGCAGCCCAGTGGCGAAGCGGCTTTGCTATTGGCTTCGACGCTGCTCTCACAGCATCGGTTTCGGGAGGCACTACAACTGGTGACAGAGACACCGCAAGCAACGGCTGAGACCGTGGCACTCCGGGCATCCATTCAAATGGAGCTGGGAGACTACGAAGCCGCCCACCAGTTAATTCAAAGCTTACCAACGGATGCCGAGCATTTTGGTCATAGCGCGATCGCAGCGCGCTATCTGGAATTAACGAACCATCTCGACGCGGCGCGTCAATTGCTAGATGCTTCCGTGCAGCAAATGGACTCCTTCTACACCAATCCGGCAGAAATGCGTGCCTGGTTCCACGTTCGATCGGGCGATCTGGCGTTTGTAGCAGGTGACTTAACTGAGTCTGAGCGGCGTTACCAGGAAGCGATCGAGTTGTTTCCGCAGGACATCGCCGCACGAACGGGGCTGGCACGCTTGTATGCTGCCCAGCAGCGTTGGCAGGAAGCGCTAGCAGTTGCAAATCAGGGGATCGATCGTGTGCCGCTTGTGGAAACGCTGGGCTATAAAGCAGACGCTCAAAGGGCTTTAGGAGATCCGCAGGGGGCGGAGGAGACGGAAGCCTTGATCGAAGTTGTGGCACGGTTAAGTAAGGTTCAAGGCATCTACGATCGCGCCTTAGCCGTTTACTACACCGAACATGGTATCCATCTGCCAGACGCTTTAGAAATTGCCCAGCGTGAGGTGGCAGTGCGAGACGATATCTATGCTGAAGATACGCTGGCGTGGGCGGCGGCGGCCAATGGGGACTGGCAAACCGCGCAACAGGCGACAAAACAAGCAACTCGTTATGGCACCGAGGATGCGCTGCTGCATTTTCACCGTGGCATGATTGCGCTGCACTGCGGCGATCAGGCTGACGCTCAGGAACAGTTGCGTCTGGCGCTGCGGCTCAACCCGACGTTCCATCATAAGTATGCTGCCGAGGCTCGTCAAACGCTGACGCAGCTTACTCATGCGGTCGCGCTTAAACCAGCGACACCGTCCCTTCTCACCCAAGCGGGGCAAGCCTCATGAAAACTCTGCTGCATCACCTGACCTGGATGGCTGCGATCTTGGTGGTTTTTTTAGCCTGGGAACCCACTGCTGCTGCCCATCCGCTGGGCAATTTCACGATTAATCACTATGCTGGCTTGCAAATTGCGCGAGACGGGGTAGCGATTGATTATGTCCTGGACATGGCAGAAATCCCGGCGTTTCAGGAGCGTACTAAACTCGACACACCCGATCGTCTGGCTGACTATCCGGTGGCTAAATGTCAGGAAATTAAGTCTGACCTGAACCTGCGCCTGAATCAGCACGCTTTACCGTTAGCGCTGCTGAAGTCAACGGTAGAATTTCCGCCCGGTGTTGGTGGCTTGGCAACGCTGCGCCTGACCTGTGGGTTTCAAGCGGCGATCGCCCTGACTGGCTCCGATCAACAACTGGAGTTTGAGGATCAGTCTTACTCGCAGCGTTTAGGCTGGCGCGAGCTTACGGTGACGGCGGATGTGCCGCTTCAAGGTGAGGTGACAGCCAACAGTATCACTCAGCGACTGACCGACTATCCGACGGAGTTACTGAGTAGCCCCTTAAATCAACGTCAGATTGCTTTTGCAGTCAATCCATCCCAGACGATCGCTCAACCGCTCACGCCACTGCCGCCAAAGCCAGCAAATGCTTTCTCTCAAGCGTTAAGCGGCAGACGCAATGATGCCTTCACGAACTTGATTCTGTCAGAAGAACTCAATTTTCCGACTATCTTATTTGCGCTGGCTGTTGCCTTTGTATGGGGTGGACTACACGCGCTGACTCCGGGGCATGGGAAGACAATTGTGGGGGCGTATCTGGTAGGCGCTAGAAGCCGGGTTCATCACGCCCTGCTGCTAGGGCTAACTGTAACGCTGACGCATACAGCAGGCATTTTTGCACTCGGTTTGGTGATGTTGGGTACATCCCGCTTCCTTTTAACCGAGCAAATCTTTCCCTGGTTGAGCGCGATTTCTGGTGTTTTAGTCACTGTGATTGGCGGAAGACTGCTAGTGACTCGCTTACAGCAGTTGCCACTTTGGCAACGCTGGGTAAGCAGTAAGGTTGCTGACTCTGATCATTCGCACAGCCATAACCACCCGCATGGCTCTTCTCATAGCCACTTGCACGACGCTTCCCATAGCCACTCGCATTCTCATGGCTCGCCTTCCCACTCCCACCTACCGCCCAGTAGTGATGCTCCCATTACATGGTCAAGCATTCTAGCACTGGGAATTTCGGGTGGGCTCTTGCCTTGTCCGTCAGCGCTGGTTGTATTGCTGGGTGCGATCGCGATCGGTCGCATTGGTTTTGGGCTGGCGCTGGTATTGGCGTTTAGTCTAGGGCTGGCTGGTGTGCTGACTGGTGTTGGGGTGCTGTTGGTCTACGCCAAACATTGGTTTGAGAGGCTCCCCCTGCAAGCGCCGCAAAGCAACTTGTTTCCAGCCGTGAGTGCCCTGTTGATCACTTTAGTTGGCATCGGTATTACCGCTCAGGCGCTCCTCGTTCCGACGCTGTAGCTTCAGCTTTACCCCTGTCACCCGTAAAACGTGTGTTCCGTTCTCTAGTCAACTTAATGTTAGGAGCCAATATGTCATCGATTACTCAAGCCCCCCTCTGTCTGTCTTTGTGTGCGATCGGGCTGTCACTAGCTACAATGCCATCTCAAGCGGTCACCCTTTCTTACACGGGAGATACGACCGGAGCACCTACGTTTAATCGTCCTGCTGTACCAGGCTTTGAAGGCGTAAACGATCCAATTTCATCGCTTTCCTCGATCGGTACAGCCGTTTCTTACTTCAGTCAGCCGTTCTCGGTGGGCACAACAGGTTCCTACGACATTACTGGAACGCAAAACTTTGATGCCGTTCAGTTGGTTTATCAATCGCTTTTTAACCCAGCGTCTCCGCTCACTAACGTCATTGCTGGCACCGATCCCTTTCCCGATACTGGCAACGCGAGTTTCATTGGCTTGACCCTTGATAGCAGCAGTCAATATATTCTGGTCACCGCAGGCTTTGACAATCCAGACAGTGGAAATCTCAGCTTTGGCACCTTTACAAACACGATCGTGGGACCGGGAACAATTTCTCTTAATGCGGCGGCTGTTCCAGAACCATCTGATTTTGGAGGGGTAGCGCTCGCACTGTTAGGTGGAGGCTTCTTGCTCAAACGCAAACTGAAGCAACACCATTAATTTCCATGGCTTAGGCTGTTCCTGCTCTTGTCTAAGGGCATCTCAGCAGGAACAGTCTTGTCATTTCTACTCATCTCTTTATTTACCAACCGCGTTAAAAGTAAATGAAACAAACTTACTTTCAAGCCGCTTTTATGGCTACTACAATCAGCCTCCTGACTGCTCCTCACGCGATCGCTCAAGATCCTCTTTGCTATAGAACAACGACAACAGGTCAAATTGTTGACCTCACCGCTCTCTGCACAAGAGTCCCTACAGACCTCACTCAAATCGCTGTCTCAAATCTTAGCCTCGACGTGCCAGAGGAAGAGTTTTTGTCTTCTAAAGTCAAAGCAACCATTACTAACAACAGTGGAAAGCCCATTCAGGTCAGTACGGTGATGCTGCAAGTTAGTCGAGCCGACACGGCGATCGTCAAAATCCCGTTAGAGGTTGATCAAACACTGAAGCCGGGACAATCGATTGCTGCCAGTGGCATCTTTGATAAAGCAGATTTACAGGGACAAAATCCCAAAGAACTCAGCATCAACTTTCAGGGCTTGCAGTAGCTCACAGTGAGACGGCGCTGTCCAGGTGAGTACTACTTCTGACCCAATGAACAGTAGCACTCGTCCTAAAAGTATGTTTGAGACGGATCTTTAGGAGAGGCAAATTGAAAAACGTATGAAACGGTTCAGCTTAATTTTTCTGATCACTACCTTGGTGGTTATCGGCTACTTTGAGATCAGTGTGTCGCACGCTGAAAAGCTTTTTTGGTTGAACTTGGGGCTGTAAGCGGCGGCTCTTTGCATACCCCCCAAGACGGTATCGGTGTTGTTGTGATGCAATCGAGTAGGTCATCACTGCCCGACCCTCTGCTGCAAAACCGTGCTTTGGCAACTTGAACACCGTGTTTGCCAGCTTGTGTCAGACCCGGTGAAAACTCACCCGGTCAGAGGGAGCGGGTGAGAGGTGTCTCTGTTGGTTCAAGGTGCCGATTGATAAGTGTGGCTAATACCAATTAAATATGAAGTTGCGCCAAACTAAAGGAGTCCCCTTTGAGGTCATCGGTAATGGCAGGACGACCCTTTCAGGTTACAGTGACGGAGAGTTTGGAACAGTTAGAGAAATCGTTGGACAACGCTCGTAGCGTCA
>JBGTJW010000579.1:0-15505 GCA_041744955.1 Stenomitos sp.
TCTATCAAACCGGGCGCAAAGTCAGCGCCGAATTTAAGGAAAATATGCAGATTGTATTCGACGAGTTTCTACCCCGTTGGAACTACACCGTCAAACCACAACCTTGACAAGAAGTGAAAGTTATTTAATCCGCGATCCTAAAGGGTCAACATGAGAGCGTGAAAACCTGCCTGAACAAAATGACGATCGCCTGTAACTGCATCAGTTAGATTTTGCTGTTGCATGACGATGAAGGAGATGCAATCGGTTAAGCCCAGGTTTTATCGGAGCGAGATTGATAGAGGGCGAGTGCTTGCATCAGTAGCGCTGTATCGACGCTGACGACTTTGATATTGTCGGTACGATAGCAGTGTTGGATGAATTGAACGGCTCCATTGCGATTAAAAGCGCTCAAGGCATTGCCAACTTCAACAAAGATGGCTTCTGTGATCCAGACTTCGGAGGCATCACGAATGCGAGGAAACAGTTGTTTTGCTTGATTGTGGTAATTGTCGTGGGGATTGAGCAACGCTTGAATAAATGCGGTATCGAGAAACAAACGATCGCCCGTCATGACCCATTTTCCTGGTATTTGGGTGTGCCATAAAGATAGTGATCGTGTTCGGCTGACCAATCGGCAGGTGCTTCAACGGTGCCTGTGAGGGATTCCAATACATCCCAGGCATTCTCTGGTGTTTGTAAATGCTCTTGCCGCAAGGTGAGAACAAAGGTAAGAACTTGCTGCTGGAGACTATCGGGTAAATCATTCACCTGTTCGACGATCTGCGTGATGATTGGATTACTCATGATTGTTTTCCTTTGACCACTGGTAAGTTGATTGTTCCACCGCCCCACAGTTTTCACCTATGTCAGGTTGTTTGCGATCGTGGTTTGTTCTTCGGATGTGTAGAGGCGATCGCCTATACTCAAAATTAACGCTTTAACTATCTGGTCGTAATCGCTCCTTGACTTCACTCAAGCTAACTAATTTTAAGGCTGACAGTTTCGCATTAGAGGTTGAAACCCTGCTTGAACAAAATGCTTATCGTAGGCAAGTGCTTCTACCAGGCTATATTCCTGCATGATGTTGAACGACACACAATCCGTTTGACTCCATGCCTTATCTTTGCGCTGGATATACAGCGCTAGAGCTTCTTTAAACTGAATGCTGGTCTGTTCAATGATGGTTGTGTTTGAGTGCTGGTAAAGGCTTTGGATAAATCTTGCTGCAGCGTCCCGCAGGTAGTCTCCGCGTTTGGAGAAGTCGTTTAAAACTTCGACCAGTACCATTTCAGTCGTCACAATATGGCAGGGTTGCAGCGATCGCGATAAAAGACTTGCTTTGAGGTGCAGGTTGTCACCGGGGTTAAGCAGTGCAACCCAATAGCCCGTATCAGCAAAAATGTACTTCACGAATCGTCTCTAAGGTTTTGATAGTAGTCAAAGTTTTGTGCCAGATCGGAGGGTAATTTTGCCCATTCTTCAGCCGGAACCGAGGCGGTAATTTGGGCAGCAAGTTCCCAAATTGGAATGGCATTGGGATCAAAAGGAATGTCTCGAAGCGAAGGAACATCGTTAGTTGCTTCTTTTCTAACTGAAATAGCTGGTTCCTTGGCAATTAAGCTCTCAAGTTTGCTGATTGCCGTTTGCTCTTTTCTCCAGGCTTCATCGCGTAAGGCATTGGCTTTGAGTACCAGATTGCCAATTTCATCACGAATGGTGCGATCAGGTAAGGGAATTAGCACCGAAGAAAACATTTCCTTGTCCACTTCAAGAATGACTGACCCATAAGAGTAACGAGTCATCAGGCTGTAACCATAGTCTGAGGCTAACCAGGCATAAAGATAGCCTGCATTCATACCGAGTGCAGCTAAAAATCGAGTTGCGTGTTCACTGGCTGTCCAATCTGCCATGTATGCCGGAATAATCTGTACCAGTCCGATAGTGCCAGAACGAGTCACGGCAATCATATTTTCTTCTAGCTGGATTTCGGGTAAATCTTTAGTGTGTGCGCCCTTTGCCAGTCGTTTTACATCAATTGGATCAATCTGGAACAGTTGCTTACTGCTGAGCATGGGAATGCCGCCCTTTTCCACATACACCCGTTTGCGAAATTTTGTGATTGCCCGGACTTCTGTGGTGACTCTGCTATCGCCTACGGTTGTAATCTCAACCGATTGATCGCGTAACTGCTTTTCGGCGGCAATGGCAACGGGATCGTGAAAACTTCCTTCTAATCGCCCTTTCCATTCCGAGACGTTGATAGTTGTCTCAGTAGAAGCGTTGGTGTCTGGAGCAATGGTGTTGAGGTAAGGGAGGTTAAGTCGTTCGTGCAAAAGGCGATCGGCTTCATCTAAGAGTCGATTTGCCTCATCCCGCAGTTCACCCGCTTTGCACATCGATCGACCAATCTCAATCCGACGAATAGTGTGCAAATCTGGGATTACAACACGCTTCAAATGTTCGGGTTCAATCTGAGCAACAACAGAACCGTATGTTGCTTGAGTTAGTTGCGGACGACCATAACGACTCCGCAAAAACGCTGCAACATAACCTGCTGTATCTGGATCATCTACTTGTAATCGAATAATATTTTCTGAAAGAGCTTTCCCCAGAAAAGATTCTGTTACCAATCCAATGTTACCAATCACTCCAGAGCGAGAAACTAAAATATCCCATCTTTTAGGAAAAAGTCGTTCCGCATCCTGAAACTGTTTACGGCTTATAAAAGTATTAGTTACAGGTCGTAAACTATTGACTTCAGAGCTTGTAAGAAATGGTACACCCCATTCAGAATTAACGTAAATTCGTTTAAAGCGAGGAGAATAAAAAACTTTTTTGCACACTCCACCCTCACCATAAAGCGGTTGAAATTTTAGTCCACTAGCTTCTAAGTCTTTGATTTCATTGCGAATACTAACTTTAGTTCCAACATTAAATGAGGCATCTAACCGGATCTCATTTTTATAGAGATCGCTGAGGTTAATAGTTTTATGTTGAATAGAGGTCTCTACCTGCTCCAGATTAGCCTCTGGAGCAGAAGATGGGTTTTCTAATACTGAAGTGTAGGATAGCTGCTCTACTGAAGTGTAGGATAGCTGCTCCAAACCAACGTTTAGAGAGGATACAATCTCTAATACTGGGGCGGACGATAAGTAGCCTGGTTGTATTGCAACGCTCACCATTGTAGTGCTACCTCCTTTTTCCAATTTAAGAATGCATCAGAAATTAGAGGTGTGTCATCATCCAAAACTTTTTGGAAGGACGTAAAACTGACCACCTCTAACTGCCTCTGTTTTGAGGGAAAAACTGCTGTTTCACCAAAAGGTACTAATATTTCCTCACCATCTTCATTTCGTCTGTATATTGGGTTTCTACGCTTGTCATATCCAATAGAGTTGATTTTTGCAATGAAAATCTCGTAGTCCTGAGTTACCTGCTCATCAATCTCTTCTTCTGACTTCTTCTGGAGGATAAGAAGTGAGGTTTGAACACCACTGAAGGGTTGAAAGGTATCGGGATGCAATCCGATAGATGCAACAATTCTATTATGCTTGATCATCCACCACCGTACATATAGCAATCCGGGCGCACCCAGAATTGCATCAGGCAAGACAATGCCCATCCGTCCACCCGGCTTTAAAAACTGCCAGCAGCGCTCAATAAACAAAATCTCCGGCGAGGTAGAGGTTTGTAATTGATCCGTCCGTTCCCAACCCGCTTCGGTTTGTCGCCAGACGTGACCCAACTCATATTGAGTGAGTGTTTCCCGGTCTTTAATCGGTAGCTTGGAACCAAAGGGAGGATTGGTTGCAATGTAATCAAACAAGGCTAAATCTTTTGGACTCCGCAGGCTCTTTGCATCAACCCCAATCGCCTTCGCAAACTCTTTGCGGAAACCGTCTTCCCATTGGTGCGGATGCAACAATGAGTCTTGTCTGAAAATGTTTCCAGAGCCATCATTGTTCATCACCATATTCATCTTGGTGGCTTTTACCAGGTCTGGATTGATATCAATGCCAAAGAAATTGAGTTTAGCAATCTCCCGAATCTGATCGTTCAAGGCACTTTTCATCCAGGAACTTACTTGCTCGTTGATGCCCGATTTCTGCCGGAGTTTCGTGATTACCTCATTCATGGCAATCACCAGAAAACCGCCTGTACCACACGCCGGATCGAGAACCTTCTCTTCCACTTTCGGGTCAAGCATCTGAATGGTCATGCGCTGCACGTTGCGAGGGGTAAAAAACTCGCCCCGATCGCCCCGCAAGTTCGCCCCTACCAGTTCTTCGTAGGCTTTCCCCTTGACATCAATATTGGTATCGAGAAAACTATAGCGCTGAAGTTCACCAACGACATACGCCAGCGATCGCGGTTGCAGCTTAATCTGATCATTGGCATCAAAAATGGCTGGATACTGCGCTTTCACTGCTTGAAAGATTTTACCGAGGCGGTTCACAACGGTTAGCCGACCATCATTACTGGCTTTCTCCCGCGCCGTCGCATAAAACTCCAACGGATGTAGAACATTACGCTCATCATGAATCTTGCAAAAGATCACTTTCAGCAGTTCAAAGAACGCAGGCTGTTTCTGTAACCCATCCGTGACATGAATATGGTCATGACAGGTCTTAAACGAAAACAGCAAATTATCACCGACTGCATTGCTTAGCGATTCGCGGGTGGGGCGATCGACTTCCTCGACATTGCCATCTTTGCCAGGAATATCATTGGGGTCTTCGTAAACTGTTTTGCCGTCATCGCCTCTGAGTTTGCGTTTAACCGCCTTAAAGCGTCCATTTGTCCACATGCCCCATTCAGCATTATCACAAGCTGCCATGTAGGACATTAACTGCTCAATCCCATCCTTACTGGCAGAGGGTTGAACCGAATCTCTTTTGCACTCAATGATGATCCAAACGTTTTCCTGAGTATGCGGATCACCGTCATGAAAAATTGCCAGATCAATGCGGACACGTTTATCACTGCCAAAACGAATTGGAAACTCAACCTCGATTTGCTCCAGGGAGAACTTTAGCTCCAGAACAAGACGACGCTCAATATTTTGACGAACGTATTCCTCCGGCGTGTCATTCCGGATCGTTTGATCGATAAAATCGCAGATTTTACCGTCTGGTAGCGTCGTCAGTAACTTCGACATCGCTATCTCATCCTGTCAGCGTACTTTACTCTTCTTAATGTTGTACCAGCGATCGAACTTCAAATAGCCCTTTTGTTGCTTATGTTTACGCTAGTTCGCAGATCTCAACTCAGTAAAGCTGCCAATCGTCCCCAAAACGCCATCGTTAGCGTAGTTTTCTGTAGGAATCGCCCTTGAAACCTTATCTTCCAGCCTCTGAACTCGACAAATCGAGCTTCGATCGCGGAACTCCGACCCCAGAACTCGAAACTTCAAGCTCAGAACTCGGAACGTCGAGATTTTTGCTCCAACGTCAATCATCGCTACAGCCGCCATTGCCGCGTCTTTGTCTGCCTGAGCCGACGTTGCACATACTTGATTAGTAGTTTGTTCTGTAATCAGCTCAGTCATTGCTAAAAGCTGATGACGATCGCCCAAAGCAGCACTCAAAAGAAGTCCCAGCAGAAGGGAGGGGTACTTGCCCAGGCATTGTCGAGTTTCTCCAGCAACGAGCGATCGCCCTCCACCTCCAGTTCTCCTGTCCACAGCAAAGCGCGCGATCGTCGAAAGCCAGCAAACAACTCAGTTAAATGCTCGATCGATGTTTTGATGACCGTTGAGGCAGGTTGAGCCGTTGGGTGCATTTTGCCATCCGCAAAGTCGGCAGTGATGATGCGATCGCCCAGGATGGGATCGGTCAACTGAAACGTCAGCGTGAAGGGTGGCTGTGCGGCGATCGGGCGGAGACGAAACGCTGCTTCCAGATCAACCCATCGCCACATAAAGCCAGCATTAATGCTGCCCAACTGATGCGTCCAGCCAAACTCCGAAGGGATGGCAGCGAGAGCCGGATCACGCCGTTGTTCGCTCAACAGATGGGGAAACAGATCATCCGTAGACGTGTTCCAGACGATCGTCGAAACTTGATCCCGCAATGATGCCAGAAAGCCGAGAATGCCTCGGTAGGCGGCAGGCGTTGGGGCGACCCATTCCTGCACGATCGCGGCAAGGACATTCTGCGGTGGTTCCAGTCGGGCAAATTGCACAATGACATAGCCCAGTGGTTCCCCTGCTTCTGCATAGCAGTACACTTCGCGTCCAGTGACGGGTTTTACACGAGCCTGCCACTGCCAATCCCACCGCTTCAGCCAACCGTTATGGCGCAGCGCTTCTCTCTGATAGATGGCTTGCAGCATCGGCTCATGCTGAAACGGGTCATAGGGGACGATGTGAGATCGCTCCGCATAAGTTGGCAAATGACGCGCAGCCACGCGATACTGGTGCGATCGTCCCACCCATGCCCAGCCCAATTTGCGGTAAAAGCCATGCTGAAAGGGATAGAGCATCATGAGCGGCAACTGTTGTGCCTGTGCTTCTGCCAGCGAGTGTTCGAGCAGCACCTGGGCTAGCTTTTGCCCTCGAAAGTGAGGCGCAACCGCCACGGCTGCAATGCCCATTGCAGGCAACACCTGTCCTTCAAAGCAAACACCCAGGCGCAACTGAGCGTAACTACCAACCGCCAGCCCGGTCATCCCTTGTATCGCTACAAAGAGCGATCGATCGGGCAATGCCAACCCCTGCCCATACCACTCGCGCTCGATGTCGGCATTGGTACTCAGCGGTGCAAACGACAGGCGATCGAGATTGACAATCTGCGGCAGGTCGCCATCTTCAGCCGGACGCAGGGTAATTTCTGGTAAAAAGGTCATGGGCGCATTTCTAGAGTTCGATGGGGCGATCGCAATGAAAATACGGCTGTTTGAGAAACAGGATGTTGAAAAAGTAGCACGGTTATTTCATGAAACTGTGCGCGAAATCAATCGCTGCGATTACTCAAGCGCTCAGGTTAACGCATGGGCACCTGACAACATTCACTTTAGAGAGTGGGAAAGAATCTGTTCAAGTCGATTCACCTATGTTGCGGATGATGAGGGTGCCATAGCTGGCTTTGGGGAACTAGAGCCAAATGGGCATATCGACTGCTTCTACTGCCATAAAGACTACCAGCGCTGCGGAGTGGGCAGGCAAATCTATCAGGCAATAGAAGCGAAAGCACTTGCTTTGGGGCTGAACCATCTCACGGTGGAAGCAAGCATCACAGCAAAACCCTTTTTTCAACGCATGGGGTTTGCGATCGTTAACGAGCAAGAAGTCCTTTGTCGTGGTGAACGTTTCATCAATTACGTGATGGAGAAGTGGTTGTAGAGTGCAGCCTAAAACCTGCTTGATGGTGCTGCACACACCTGACGCAGAGGCAAAGGGGCTTGCAGTTGCTCAACCAGAATGATTTCTACTGGCACGTCTAGCCAGAAGTCGCAAAACCCACCTAAGCTGAAAGTGCTTTAGCTCCCTGTTACCTTTCAACTTCATGGCAGACCAAATTACGCTACAGGTCAATGGTGAATCGCGCACCTGCGACTCCAAAACCTCCTTACCCAATTTTTTGGCTCAACTGGGCTTAAATCCCCGTCTCGTTGCGGTGGAATATAACGGCGAAATTTTGCACCGCCAGTTTTGGGAGCAAACCGAAATGCAAACGGACGATCGCCTGGAGATTGTCACGATCGTTGGCGGCGGCTAGAGGGAGGCAGGAGGCGGAAGGCAGAAGGCAGGAGGCAGAAGGCAGAAGGCAGAAGGCAAAAGGCAGAAGGCAGAAGGCAAAAGGCAAAAGGCAGAAGGCAGAAGGCAAAAGGCAGAAGGCAAAAGGCAGAAGGCAGAAGGTAGAAGGCAGAGGGCTTAAGCTAGAAGCAGAGGCAAGCCAATGAGGTACAGATGGAAATCGGTGTTCCTAAGGAGACAAAGGATCAAGAATATCGGGTGGGGCTAAGTCCCAACAGTGTGCGGAGTCTGACCGATCGGGGGCATACCGTCTTTGTTGAACGCAGTGCTGGTGAGGGGTCGGGCTTTGCAGATGCTGACTATCTCCAGGCGGGCGCTCAGATGGTACAAGAGGCAAAAGATGCCTGGGATCGCGCACTGGTGGTAAAGGTAAAAGAACCCTTACCAGACGAGTATCCGTATCTCCGGCAGGGGCAAATACTCTTTACCTATCTCCATCTGGCAGCCAATCGTGCCCTTACTCAAGCATTGCTAGATTCTGGAACAACGGCGATCGCCTACGAAACGGTGGAACTCCCAGATAAACGCCTGCCACTTCTAGCCCCAATGAGCATCATTGCCGGACGCTTATCGGTGCAGTTTGGGGCGCGTTATTTAGAGCGGCAGCAGGGTGGTCGAGGTGTCCTTTTAGGCGGAGTTCCTGGCGTAAAGCCTGGTCAAGTTGTCATTTTGGGCGGTGGCGTTGTGGGCACAGAAGCCGCTCGTATTGCCGTTGGCATGGGTGCCCAGGTGCAAATTTTGGATGTTAATGTCGATCGTCTGGCTTATCTAGAAACGCTGTTTGGCTCCAGAGTGGAATTGCTCTACAGCAGCGCCAGCCAGATTGAAGCCGTTGTGCCTGCTGCTGATTTGCTGATTGGTGCCGTGCTGGTGCTGGCAAAAAAAGCGCCTGTCCTCGTTTCGCGTCAGGTGGTGCAGCAAATGCGTCCCGGCTCCGTCATTGTCGATGTCGCGGTCGATCAAGGTGGCTGCATCGCAACGGTGCGCCCTACGTCTCATTCTCATCCCACCTACGTTGAGGCGGGTGTGGTGCATTACGGGGTGCCCAATATGCCGGGTGCGGTTCCCTGGACATCGACGCAAGCACTGAACAACGTCACGCTGCCCTACGTGCTGCAACTGGCAACGGATGGCGTTGGGGCGCTCGATCGCAATGCCGTCCTTGCTCACGGTTTAAATGTCCACAAGCATCAGCTCAAGCATCCAGCCGTGCAAGACGTTTTCCCAGATCTGGTGCCAAAGCCAGTGTCTTAAAAGCCACGGTCTTAAAAGCCAGCGTCTTAAATATCTATGCGCGAAGCAGTCAACGTCCACTTCTTGTAGCGCTGGCGATTGAGGCAACCCCGGCTGTAGGTGACTTCTTGCCCACCGCCAGAGGTAAACTGTACACACCATTCGCGCTGGCTATGGTGCCAGTAGCCAACAGCAGATCCTGCTGCCAAGACGACTAACCCAGTCGCAAACAAAATCAGCTTGTTTTTCACGTTCGACGTTTTTACTGTCACAGCGTACCCAAGCTCCACGGACGATCGCTTTCTTAGTGTGGCTGAAACGGTCAAATTCGACCACATCCAATCGCATTAATTGACCGACACACATTCTTGAGCCATCGTCGTAACCTTGCTCAAGAATGATGCTTGCGAGGAAAAGTCTGCTGATCAAATAGCCAGCGATCGTCGATCGCTGGTAGGTCAAAAGGATGACGGATGAAGGATGAGGGATGAATCGAAGCCTTTACTCAAAGGCAGTTTAAAGGTTTATATCTGTCCTAACGCTCTCTTCTGCTATACCAGGCGAAGAATTGTCATGAGTTTGTCAACAATGCCTACGAGCGCTTAAAGGAGTGAAGGCATACCGGGTTAACTGACAAAATCCCTGAAAGGCTGACAGCATCTAAACCCGTTTCAGCAGGTTGCAAGCCGCTTGCAGTCCTCTTCCGAGGTCTGGCTGCTGTTGTCCCGCACATTTAGTACAGTGCGAGCGATCGCTGAAAGATTGGTCAGCTAACCAGGACATCTGCGGGTGCATCATCCCTCTGTTTAGCGATGCCGAACAGGTGAATGAAACAAATCTCCTCACCTGTTTCCCATGATTAGGGGAATGATAAGAGGTGGGGAACTTGAGCCGTGTTTTAGGACAGGATGATGCTCGATCGGATACTGCCTTTCTTTAGCACTGATTTGTTGATGCCCCACGGGCACTGCTATCTCTGGAAGCCAGAACTGGTGGGGCTGCACATTCTGTCCGATTCGCTCATTGCTCTTGCTTACTACTCGATTCCGCTGACGCTGTCTTATTTTGTTCGTAGGCGGCGCGATCTGCCGTTCACCTGGGTTTTTCTGCTGTTCAGCGCCTTTATCGTCGCCTGTGGTACCACACACTTGCTGGAGATCTGGACGCTGTGGCATCCAAGTTACTGGCTGTCGGGCGGCATGAAGCTGATTACAGCCGTGATTTCGCTCACAACAGCGATCGTGCTGGTGCCGATCGTGCCCCAAGCGCTGGCATTGCCCAGTCCAGCACAACTAGAGGCAGCCAATGGTGCGCTGCAACAGGAAATTGCCGAGCGTAAACGCATCGAAGCAGAACTCATTCGCAGTCGGGATTTGCGAGAGGCAATTTTTAACGAATCAGCGGATGCTCTGTTTCTAATTGACCCGCAAACGTTACTGACTGTTGACTGCAATCGACGAGCGGTAGAACTCTTTCAAGCGGTTGATAAAGCTAGTTTGATTGGCATTGACGGGCAGACGCTGCAACGCGATCAATTTACGCAGGCTGAGTTGCATGACATTGGGGCAGAAATGCGGTCGCAGGGCGTTTGGAGTCGAGAAATTGAATCTGTCACCTGTCAGGGCAATGTCTTTTGTAGCAGTATCGCTGCCAAGATCATCACTGTCGCTGAACAGGCTGTAAATTTGGTGCAGGTGACAGATATCACCGAACGCAAACAGGCAGAGTTAGCGGTATCTCGACTGGCAGCGATCGTCGAATCCTCCAGTGATGCGATTATCAGTAAGTCTTTAGAAGGCACGATTACAAGCTGGAATGCGAGTGCCGAAAAGCTTTTTGGCTACACGGCAGCAGAAGCGATCGGGCAATCGATCGCCATGCTGTTTCCTCCAGACCGTGCGACTGAGTTAGCGCAAATTCTGGAGCAGATCCAACGCGGCGAAACTATTGAGAGTTATGAAACCGTGCGGGTGCGGCAAGATGGACAGCGCATCGAGACTGATGTCACCATCTCACCCATCAAAGATGTCACGGGACGGGTGATTGGTGCGGCGAAAATTACCCGCGACATTACCGCCCGTAAGCAAACAGAAGCGGCGCTGCGAGAAAGTGAGAGCCGCTTTCAGACCTTTATGGACAATAGCCCCGCCGCCGCCTGGATTACGGATGCTGCCGGACGAATGCTGTACACAAGTCAAACCTACTCTCGTCTCTTTCAAGTGCCAAATGAGGTCATGGGCAAAACCCTTTCTGAACTCTATGCACCGGAGATTGCCACACAGTTTCTTCGCCATGTTCGGCAGGTCATGGAGACCGATCGGCCAGTGGACGTGATCGAGGTTGCGCCCCGTCCCGATGGCACTCTGGGCGAGTTCTTAGTCTACAAGTTTCCGATTCACGAATTGTCTGGGCAACGTGTGGTGGGCGGGGTCGCCGTGGATATAACGGAGCGGGAACAGGCGAAGAAAGCGCTGCGATCGCTCAACGAGCGCCTGCACTATTTGCTCACCAATGCTCCGGTAGTGATTTTTAGCTGTAAAGCAGAGGGTGACTTTGCAGCCACCTCCATGAGTGAGAACGTCAGGACAATCTTGGGACATGAATCGCACGCCTTTCTAGAGGACTCTGGCTTCTGGGCAACACAGATTCATCCAGACGATCGCGATCGCTTCTTTGCCCAGATGCCTCAGATTTTCGCCACCGGACACCACACCCATGAATACCGCTTTCTGCATGGGGATGGTGACTACCATTGGGTCTATGCCCAGCTTCAGTTGATGCGAGATGAGGCAGGCAATCCGATTGAGATGATTGGCTATTTGGTGGATATCAGTAAGCGCAAACAGGCTGAAACTACCATTCAGCAAAGCGAGTTGCGTTACCGTGCCATTGTCGAAGATCAGACTGAGTTCATTGTTCGGTTTCAACCGGATGGCACTCTGACCTTTGTGAACGATGCCTTCTGCCGCTACTTTGGCATGGCACGGGAAAACCTGGTTGGGCATCGGTATGAACCTGTCGTTTTTGCTGAAGACCGCGATCGGGTTGATCAACTGGTGGGCTCAATCAACCAGACAAATCCAATCGTGGTGATTGAAAATCGCATCGTTGTTGGAGAAGCAGTGCGCTGGTCTCAGTGGGTTAACCGAGCGTTGTTTGATGATCAGGGTGACTTGAGTGAGATTCAGGCAGTCGGGCGGGATGTTCACGACCTTAAGCAAGCGGCGATCGCTCTGTCTCAGAGTGAAGCCAGAAATCGGGCGTTGGTGCAAGCCATGCCCGATTTGCTGATCCGGATGAAGCAAGATGGCACCTATTTAGATATTCAGAAGACCGGAAACGTGCCGCTGCTCAACCCTGCTCTCATGCTCACAGGTAACGACATCTACGCTATTCTGCCACCGGACGAAGCCCGGAAGCGTATGGAGCATGTGCAGCAAGCGTTGCAGACCCGCACCTTACAAGTTTATGAGTATCAACTCAAGGTTGATGACAAAATGCAATTTGAAGAGGCGCGGATTGTACCCTGCGGGGAGGACGAGGTACTGGTCATTGTGCGCGACATTACCGATCGCAAGCAAACGGAAGAAGCACTCCGACGCTATGAACGGATCGTCTCTGCCACAACCGACGCAATTTTGTTGATTGATCGCAACTACATTTACCAGGTCGTCAATCAAGCCTATTTGAATTTGTATGACAAACGGCAGGATGAAGTCGTGGGGCACTCAATCATTGATGTCATACCGCAGGAGTTGTTTGAAAGTACAGTCAAGCCTCGCTTAGACCAATGTTTAGCCGGACAAGCCTTGCAATTCGAACTATGGGCTAGCTACCCGACCCTGGGACAACAATTTCTGAGCATTACCTATGATCCCTACTTCGACACAAACCAAAGCATTACGGGAGTGGTGGTGGGTCTGCGTAACATTACAAAGCTCAAACAAGCAGAAGTAAAGCTAGAGCTGCAAAGCATCGTTGTGAAGAACATGGCTGAGGGCGTGTGCATGGTCAAGGTGAGCGATGGCATTTTTGTTTACGCCAATCCCAAATTTGAGCAGATGTTTGGTTACGACGCTGACGAGTTAATGGGTCAGCACGTCTCGATCGTGAATTACGAAGACAAAAATACCAACACCGCAGCGACTTTCGAGACACTCGCCAGAGCCATTCTAGAGCAGGGCGAAGCGACCTATGAAGTTCATAATGTCAAAAAAGATGGCACTCCTTTTTGGTGTCAAGCCACGACCGCTGTGTTTGAGCATCCAAACTATGGCGCTGTCTTTGTTGTGGTGCAACAGGACATTACCGATCGCAAGCAAGCCGAAGGCAATCTGCGCGACCTCTCCAATCGCCTCACCTTGGCACTCAAGTCAGGCGCAATTGGCACCTGGGACTGGGACATAACGGCAAACAGACTCACCTGGGATGACCGTATGTATGAGCTTTATGGCATCACCCCTGACCAGTCCACCAACAGCTATGAGACTTGGGCTAATGGCTTACATCCAGACGATCGCCCCCTTGCCGAAGCAGCCAGTAAACAAGCCTTAGCCGGAGAGAAAGAGTACGAGCCTGAGTTTCGGGTCAGGCATCCTGATGGCACCGTCCGTTGCCTCAAAGCCTATGCAGTAGTGGAGCGCGATCAAGCGGGCGCACCGCGACGCATGATTGGCATCAACTATGACATCACGGCATTGAAGCAGACAGCGGAGCAGATTAAAGCGTCCTTAAAAGAAAAAGAGGTGCTGCTCAAAGAAATTCATCATCGAGTGAAAAACAACCTAGGCGTGGTGGATGGGTTGCTACAAATGCAGTCCCGCCGATCGCAGAATGCAGAGGTCATCGAAATCCTCAAAGAGAGCCAGAACCGGATTGCCTCAATCGCCCTGGTGCACGAAAAGCTTTATGGCTCAGACGAGCTGGCAGAAATTGATTTTGCTCACTACATTGCCGATCTCACCACCCACCTGTTCCACGCCTACAACATTCATGCCAGTCAGATTAAACTGGTGGTTCAAGCTGATCAGGTACTGCTCGATATCGACACCGCGATTCCTTGCGGCTTAATTATCAATGAATTAGTCTCCAATGCTCTGAAGTATGCCTTTCCAAAGGGGCAGACGGGTGAAATTCAAGTGACCTTGCAGCAACGTCAAGACCAGTCTCTAGACCTCATTGTGCGGGATAATGGGATTGGTCTGCCTCAAGACTTCGACCTCAAGCAAACAAAAACCCTGGGAATGAACCTGGTAAAAGGGCTGGTGAAGCAGCTTCGGGGCACCCTGGAGATTAACGGTGAACCGGGAACAACGGTTATAATCATTTTTGCGAGAGATAAATAGTGAAAGTGATAGACAAAGACCTCTCTGGCATCGCCCCCTCCAAAGTGAGCCAAATTCTGATTGTTGAGGATGAGTACATCATTGCTGCCAACCTGCAAGAAAACCTGGAGACGTTAGGCTATGGCGTAGTGGGCATCGCCAGTTCAGCCACAGAAGCGATTGAAAAAGCCGTAGCACTGCGCCCAGACTTAGTGCTGATGGATATTCAGCTTCAGGGTGAACGGGATGGCATTCAGGCAGCAGAACAAATCTGGACGCGGCTGCAAATTCCTGTCATTTTCGTCACTGGGTATTCTGACAAAAGCACGTTAGACCGGGCAAAAGTGACGTTCCCCTTTGGCTACCTCCTCAAGCCAGTGCAGGGTAAAGCACTGTATGTGGCGATCGAAACTGCCCTCAGTCGCTACGAGCGAGAACAAATGCTGTCTACGGTGCTCAGAAGCATGGGTGACGGGATGATTGTGACGAATACTCAAGGTCGCATTCTATTTCTCAACGGCGCGGCAGAGCTACTAACAGGCTGGCAGCAAGCAGACGCACGCGATCGAGATTTAACAGAGGTGTTCAATGTGGTTTATGAAGACACCCAACTCCCGATCGGCAATGTGGCACTGACTGCCGTTCAGCAAGATACCATCATTTTCTTAAACGAGCATCTGCTGCTGACCACTAAAGAGGGTATGGTCTTGCCCGTTACAGACAGTGTTGCTCCCATTCAAAACCACAAAGGCTTGATCACCGGAGCCGTCTTGATTTTTCGTGATGATACTCAACGCCGCCTTCAGGAAGAACACAACCGGACGCTTGAGCGCACTCAAGTATTGGAGCGTCAGAAGGAAGAATTAGAACGGTTAAACTATCTCAAAGATGATTTTCTGAGTACGGTGTCCCATGAGTTGCGATCGCCCTTAACCAACATCAAAATGGCAATTAAGATGTTGGAACTGACCCTTAATCAACAGGAAGGGCTTGATGCAGCAAACAAGTTTAATCGCATGACTCGCTATATCAGGGTTTTGCGTGATCAGTGCGACCAGGAATTGAGCCTGCAGCAATTCTAAATTCAAATTTTGACAGCAGGAACGAGTAAGGAGAGGATGGAGGTGTGTGCACGAGAGCAGCTAAATGGAAACCCTCCCCCTCAGTTTTGCAGTGTTGCTGGGCTATCTTTATCAAGCAATTGAACCGA
>JBGTJW010000580.1:0-16228 GCA_041744955.1 Stenomitos sp.
GGGTTGTGGTCTGCCCATGAGCATACCGATGCCTAACACCAGGGCACCCGCTGGCACCAAACGCACTCCCGCCATGAAGAGTGGCGTTGTGTTGGGAATGACACCTTTCATCGCCACCATTGCCGTACCCCAAAAGAAAAAGGGCGCAATCAATAAGAGCGGTGTTAGAAAGGACGCTCCAGACGAGGTTTTTTGAGGCGATCGGGTTGGCGTTGAATCCATAAGTCAGCAGAGCGTACGGTAAGTATTGCAGGAGCGAATCGACCAGAACGTAGCTTTTGAAGACGCGATCGCGGTATGAGATTAGCGATCGCACCGCATTTCAATGATTGTAGCTAAACTTGTAGTTATGTTAAGTAAATTAGAGCGTGATTTGACGCTTACGGCGGCAACGTTATTTCACACTCTCTCTGATGCTGAAGCTAGACCGACCAGAGTTAGAGTCGGCAGCTTCCTTACACAATGGTTAATCACCGATTCATTCGCTTAAAGTCTGAGAATAAGGCACACTGAAGGTTAAGCGCTAGTTAAGTGTTATGTGTCGATGCCGCTATGCTGCCTCTAGCGATGGCGACTACAGCCACACAATGTCTAGCTATAGTCACTCTCTCAGCAGTGCAAACTGCCTCCAATGTTAGTTTTCAGCTTTCAGGCTCCAGCTAGGCTCCCAAATGTAAGCTATAGCTCCAGAGCAAAGCTGACCGCTTAACGCTATCGAAACTAATCTGAACCAACTTATTATGATCTGGCCCTTTAAGCCCCGCTTCCAGAAACAAATTGCTCGCATTGAAATCAACGGCGCGATCGCGGGTGCCACCCGAAAGCGCGTTCTAGAGGCACTCAAGACTGTTGAAGAACGACGTTTTCCTGCCTTACTATTGCGAATTGACAGCCCTGGCGGCACCGTGGGCGATTCGCAGGAAATTTACGAAGCGCTGAAGAAACTGCAACGCAAGACCAAAATTGTGGCGAGCTTTGGCAACATCTCGGCATCCGGTGGCGTTTACATTGGTATGGGTGCTGAACATATTGTGGCGAACCCTGGCACGATCACAGGCAGCATTGGGGTGATTTTGCGGGGCAATAACCTGGAACGACTGCTGGAGAAGGTCGGTGTGTCCTTCAAAGTTGTGAAGTCGGGTCCCTATAAGGACATTCTGGCGTTCGATCGCGAAATCACTGAATCTGAAAAGACAATTTTGCAAGAGCTGATCGATGTCAGCTATCAGCAATTTGTACAGACTGTGGCGGATGGACGCAAATTAACCGCAGAGACGGTGCGAACCTTTGCCGATGGGCGCGTGTTTACGGGGCAGCAAGCGTTGGCACTTGGATTGGTCGATCGATTGGGCACTGAAGAGGATGCCCGTTGCTGGGCAGCAGAACTGGTAGGGCTAGATCCTGAGAAGACTCGTTGTTTCACTTTAGAAGACCGTAAGCCATTGCTCAATCGCCTGTTTTCACGGGATGAGAGTAGTTTTAGTCAGCTTGCGGCAATACCAGGGTTGGCAGTTGGCATGGAGTGGTTAGAGTTTGAACTGGCAACAAGTGGTTTACCACTTTGGCTCTATCGCCCCTAATCGTACCAGCGCTTTTGCAAGTGCAGCCACCTTTTGTGTCGATCGTGGTACGTGCAGATGGTGTAGATCTTGCCCAAACCATTGGCAGCCATGATAAAGATCAGCCATGATTGGACTCAGGTTCTTGCAGACTAGAGAACCATCGTTCAGTTCTGGATATGATTAAAACCTTAGTTGAGTGCGGAGGATTGAACGTGGGTTGGAGAGTGCGAGCAGTACGCGGGGCGACAACCGTCTCGGAAAATTCCATTGAGGCGATTCGAGAAGCGGTGCATGAACTACTGGACGAGTTGGAGAACCATAATCAACTCGATCCCAATGAAATTGTGAGTGCCACTTTTTCGGCGACCCGCGATCTGGATGCCACATTTCCAGCTTCGATCGCTCGCGAACGACCACATTGGTCAAATGTGCCTTTGCTAGATGTACAGCAAATGCACGTCGAAGGCAGCATGGAGCGTTGTATCCGCTTCTTAATCCATTTCAATACGCCCAACCCAGACTTGGAGATTTACCATCCGTATCTGCGCCATGCCAAAAGCTTGCGTCCCGATTGGACGATCGCCCAGGCTAACTTGATTGCAAAATCGGTGTAGGTCAGCCTAGAAATTCTACGATCGCTTACTGAAGGCTTTGGGGCGATCGATAAAGGGACATCACAGTTAAGCTTGATGCCCCCTTGTGCTGGCTTGAAAACTAAACATAAGACTAGCGCTCTCTACCACAAGCGCCAAAGCTTTCGCAGGATTCTAAACCTCAGGCTTTGCTTCTGTGATCACGCCAACATTACGCTCAGCAAAGTAGCGGTTCAAGAAGGTGCTAGCTAAAGACAGCACAACTGGACCCAGAATAAAGGCAAGCAACCCATCGACTCTAAAGCCAGGTACCAGCACTGATGCCAGCCAGAAGCATAGACCGTTTACGATCAGAGAAAACGTGCCCAGCGTGAGGAAGGTAAGCGGCAAGGACAGGATGGATAGAATGGGCTTCACAAACGCGTTCACTAGCCCGATTGAAACGGCTGCAATCAACGCTGCTGGAAACGTAGCCAGATCAACGCCAGGGACAGCCAGATCGACTACAAGCAGACTGAGTGCTGTAGCCAACACGGTTAAGAGACTTCCAACCATAATTTTTTCCTCAAATTGACTCAAGATTTAGCGTTCTTGTTATGCCTCCATTATTGAGGAAACGCCGGGTCGAAGGTCTCTCTATCTGGATAGATTTTGAAGCACGATCGCCATCGCTCTACAGAAGTAATCAGTCTGTAAACCGATGGCGCTGAAGGTTTGAAGGTTTTGCGTAGCGTTTTTACAGGTTAGAAGCAGCCTCTGCTTCCGCCGGAACGGTCTGTAAAACGACAGTATTTTCGTTCGGCAAGCTGACTACAGGCGGTTGCGGTTTATGGAAGCGGATACCCACCGCAACGTCGTAAAGAAATCCAAAAAAGTCTTTCGGCGTTTGGCAGATGCCCAGCGATTGGTGCGAGCCTTTTGCATCTAGCAGCGGCTTCGTTGCAAAGTAGGCAGTTTGATAGTAGTACCAGGGAACAGAGGGCCAAAGGTGGTGAACTAAGTGGTAGTTCTGCCCCATGATCAGCAGGTTAAGCACTCCATTTGGGTAGACTCTTGCGTTCTTCCAGCGATCGCGCTCATCAAACGGACGATGCGGCAAGTAGTCAAAGAACAGCCCTAAAGCCAGCCCTACCAGAGCAAGCGGTACAAACCAGTAGTTAAACACGTAGTCTGTAAAGCCAAAACGGAACGACGACCAAACGATCGTCCCTAGAATTAACCGAGCCACGAGCCACTCCCACAGTTCATACTTCCGCCATAGCTTGCGCTGGAAGAAATAAAACTCGTGGTACATAAAGCGGGCGTTGATAATCCACAACGGCCCAGCCGTAGACACGACATGATCGGGATCGTTATGAGGATCATTCACATGGGCGTGATGCTTCATATGTACCCGTGTAAACACTGGAAACGAGAAGCAGAGCATTAGCGCGCTGACGTGACCCAAGACAGCATTGAATGTTTTGTTTCGGTGCGCGACGTTATGGCAGGCATCATGAATGACCGTGCCAACCATGTGGAGCGCCACAAAATTGAGCAAGAAACTGCACCAGTGAGACCAGTGCCAACAAAAGTAACCCAGAGTAGATACCGCTGCCAGCGCTACTGATACCGAAAACATCAGCAGCGTTGGATTGAAATCGCCAGGGGGACCCAGCAACTCCTTAGGCACCGTCAGGGGCTTCACTGCCTCCGACATTTACAGTTCTGCTCCTTTTAATCACCAAGGCGTAGTATACGATACCTGACGTTTGAAAATAAAGTTTTGTGAAAGAAACTCAGTTATCTAAGTCTGTCTACCAGTGTAGTTGAGGCGATGGAACGTTGCGTAGCTCCTCACTCAATGTCTCATGGAAGACACGTTCTGGCGATCGCACTGACCGATTAAAGCTTTGCATCAAAACAAACTGCCAGGGCTTAATGGTCTCCTTGTGGAGACGCTGTGCAAAGGACTGTACTCAACTTGACCATGGCTAATGTACACAAACCTGTCAGTTGCTCAGGCTCACTTTCACTCATCAAAGTAGCTGTATACAAAGAAATATTGACAAAGCGTTCAACCTTCCTGATTGCAGGAACTTTAAGTGATGCAGGTGAGTCATTCAAAACAATAGTAGCTGTGCCTGAGTTACAAAGCTGCCTGCCCCCCTCTGGTATGTGTCAACTATGTGTCAAGCGTTGCCCATACTGCTTTGATGCTGAGGTTTTGCTATTGCCTGTAGCTGCTTGATTAGTTTTTTGCTTTCTTTGTTGTCGCTTTAGTCACCACTGTATTTTTGAGGTCTTTTCTATGTTGTCACAGGGGTTAGGAAACGGTTTGGGGCGATCAATTTTGCGTTCTAGCGGCGTTGGAGCCTCGCTAGCCACGTTGTTGCTGTTAGGAAGCAGTGCTGCGATCGCGGCACCCACCTTTGTTCCATCGGCACAGACGCTCCAGATTGCTCAAAGTACGACTACACCAACTAATTCGGGTGATGTCATTGTCGATACAGAACCACAGCGTCCCGGTGCAACAACCAGCCCATCCAGCGGCTCGACGACAACCGTGGCTGGCACACGCTTTACCTGTGAGACAACCAATGGTCAGCCCACGGTAATGTATCGTCCTGAAAGCCAGACATCACAGGCGTATCCCTGGGCAGTACCTAGCAACATGGGTGGTGGCTGGGATGCCAATCGTCGCTGTGCCGAAATTAGCCGTCGCTTGGAGTCGTACCGCCCCGATGGTCTGCTAGAAATGAAGACGGGTGTCGAGAATGGTTACAACACTGTCTGCGTCACGACTGAGAAGGTTTCAAGCTGCCGCATTGTGCTGACGGTGCCGAATGGTCAAGACCCGACATCCACTCGCGATCGTGTGTTTCAAAACCTGACGATCGCTGATAGCGGTCAGCAAACTCAAGGTGTCAACACCTATACAGGTGGTGGCGGCAACGGCATTCTCGATCAAATTGGACGAGCGATCGGCGGGTTGGCGAATATCCAGCAATCCACTCGCGGTTCCGATAGCATTAACCTGCGTCCGTTCCTCGATCGACGTGATGGTGGCACAGGAGAACAGCTTCGCAGTGGCGCGGCAACCCCATCCGCTCCTAGACGGTTGAATCCTGGTAACTTCCGCTAATAACCTAGATCCCCAACTTTTCTAGATCCCCGACTTTTTGAAAAAGTCGGGGATCTTTTAGATTGAAGCCTTTTCTCTAGCCCTGCCCTCGCAGGACTTTTTGTTTGGCAGGAGCGATTGAGCCGATTAGCTGTATCAAGCTCTACCGAACGAGAGGGACAAATCCGTTAAGGTCACTTTTAGCGATTGCTGTGATCTTCACTACATTTTTCTCCTTTACATGCGCCTAGAGCAATTGCAAGCGTTTTTGGCAGTGGCAGATACGGGTAGCTTTCAGCAAGCTGCTCAACGCTGTGGCGTGACCCAATCCGCTATTAGTCGTCAGATTCAAAGCCTGGAAACAGCGCTGAGAATATCGTTGTTTCATCGCACGACGCAGGCAAAGCTAACGATCGCGGGCGATCGCCTGCTGCCTCGTGCCAAAAAAATTTGTCAAGAATGGCTGAATGCGGTTCAAGATCTGGATGATTTGCTGGCTGGCAAGCAGCCAGAGCTTTGCGTTGCCGCCATTCATTCGATTTGCGCGTACCACTTGCCGCCTGTCCTGCAACAGTTCTGTCATGATTACCCTGATGTGCAATTGCGGGTGACAGCATTGGGCAGTGATCGATCGCTCAAGGTCTTGCGGGATGGGCTGGTGGATGTGGCGATCGTCATGCACAACCGCTTTTTGACGACTAGCCCAGAGATGGTGGTGCAGGTGCTATACGATGAACCAATTAAGGTCTTGCTTGCCGCAAACCATCCCCTAGCGGCGTTTGAAGCGATTCCCTGGGATGAGCTGGCAAACTATCCGCAGGTCGTCTTTAAGGATGGGTATGGTATGCAGCGGCTGGTGCAAGAGCAATTTGAGCGGCGAGGAATCACGCTACGAGCGGCGCTGGAACTGAATACGCCAGATGCCTTCCGAGGCGTAGTACGCCAGGGTAAATTGGTGGCACTGCTGCCCGAAACGGCACTGGCAGAGGCGTATACTGACTCAACGCTAGCAGTACGATCGCTGGCTCCTAGTTTGCCTTCTGTCAACGGCACGATCGCTCCTTTGGGAGATCTGCCCTTCACCCGTCAGGTCGTACTGGTGACCACCCGCGATCGGCTGCAAATTCCGCCGATTCAGCACTTCTTCAACCTTGTTGCTGCCTTACTGCCGCCCAAATTTGAGTTGCCTCTGGCAGCCAGCGTTAAGTGAGGCGAATATGAGGTGACGGTTATTAGTTGACTACTAACCCGTTCGTTTGCTGGGGCACTGGTCAGCAGCACTGTATCGCCCGATCGTCTTGCCCGATCGCCTCACTCGTTTATCGCATCCATTCAGCAAATGTCATGAGTCACGCCTTTAGAGAACTGCTTCGCAAAGTCGGTAGCGGCACCCATACCAGCGAATCCCTTACCCGTGAGGAGGCTGCGGCTGCCACCCGCATGATGTTGTTACAGGAAGCAACGCCGGCTCAAATTGGTGCCTTCATGATTGCCCATCGGATTCGGCGACCGACTGGCACTGAGCTGGCTGGAATGCTGGATGCGTATGAGGCATTGGGTCCTCGTCTGCAACCGATCGCGGCGGCTCATCCGGTGACGGTGCTGTCTGTGCCCTACGATGGGCGATCGCGCACGGCTCCCCTGAGTCCCTTAATTGCACTGCTGTTGGCAGCCGCAGATTGTCCGGTGCTTTCGCATGGGGGCGATCGGATGCCGACGAAAGAGGGCGAACCGCTCATTGACTATTGGCGGGGCTTGGGCGTTGACTGGAGCCAGCTCACCCTGGCGCAGGTGCAGCACGTCTTAGAAAGCACGGGCATCGGGTTCCTTTACTTACCGTCCCACTTTCCGCTGGCGCATGGCTTGGTGCCGTACCGGGAGCAAATTGGCAAGCGCCCGCCCCTGGCAACGATGGAACTCATCTGGTCGCCCTATGCTGGAGACCTTCACCTGGTCTCTGGCTTTGTGCATCCGCCGACGGAGCTAATGTTTCAAGAGGCGATCGCCCTGCGAGGCATTACCCACTTTACCAGCGTGAAAGGCTTGGAGGGCAGTTGCGATCTCCCCAGAGAGCGTACTGCGATTATCGGCTTGGGCGCACCCGCGATCGGTTTTGAGCGCCTGACCTTGCATCCGCGTGACTATGGCTTTGAGGGTAAGAATGTCGCCTTAGACGCAACACCGACGCTTGTTGAGGCAATGCTGACTGTGCTGGCAGGGCAGCCCTCTGAGTTGATGCAGTCTACGCTGTGGAACGGCGGGTTTTACCTGTGGCGTTGCGGCAGTTGTCGATCGCTAGAAGCAGGCATTCAGGAAGCCCAGCGGCTATTGACAGAGGGACTGGTGCTGCAAAAACTGCGCGACCTCCAGCAGGTTGCGACCCCGGTGCAACTGACGTGTTAACAAGTGCATGATGGTAAAGGGTGATGGGGGAAAGGGTGATGGGGTAATGGGGTGATGGGTGATGGGGTGACAGGATAAGAAGTCGATGGGTCATTGAGATGCGTGGCTATGCCGTTATGCGACGGCTGAAGTTTCCCTGCATTAGCGCCGAATATTAAACGACTGCAAACCCTCTGGCGTTTCATACGAGGCTCTTACCTGTTCCACGATCGCCTCTGGTGGTCCGTCATGACACCAGCGCAGCATTGCCTCGATCGCCGCTTCTTCGCCCTCAAAGACCGCTTCCACTTGTCCATCGGGCAGATTGCGAACCCAACCCATTAACCCCAGGTGCGTTGCAATTTTGGCAGCCGAAACGCGATAGGCGACACCCTGTACCCGTCCCGAAATCCATACGTGTGCGCGAATTAGATCCATGCTGGGTGGTGAAGAAGTGCAAGAGTGATGGGGTGAAAGGGTGATGGGGTGATGGGGTGATGGGGTGAAGCGTATAGCTTAGTTTAGGCGAAAACGTTTCAGCGGTACTTTGGGTCAGATGAGGCTGGTGGCGAATGCTCCTGACGCTCTTGTTCGGCTCGTGCTAGAACGATTAGCCCCTGTACTCGAATGCCGTGGCGGCGAAGGGTTTGGGCAGCGGAACGAGCGGTTGCGCCAGTGGTGTAAATGTCGTCCAAGAGCAGAACGGGGGCAGTAGGCGATCGCTTCTGAAAGGCGGCACCGAGGCTGAAGGCATCTGCCAGATTTTGTTCACGATCGTTGGCTGAAAGCTCAAACTGAGCCGTGGTTTCGCGCGATCGAGCTAACCCCTGTGCTTGAAACGACAGCCGAGTGTGGTCACAAAAATGCGTTGCCAATAGCTCCGCCTGGTTAAAACCGCGCTGCCGTTGCTTACTGGGGTGCATCGGAATCGGCACAACCGTCAAGGCTGTGGCACGGTCTGTCGCATTTAACCAGGCATGAGCCAACCACTGTGCTAGCGGTTGCGACAGATGAGGCTTCTTTTCGTACTTGAAGGCAGCGATCGTGCGTCGCAGTGCGCCGTTATAGCGTCCCCACGCAAAGACGGGTAGTTGCGCTTGCTGCATCCACCCAGGACGGGAAAATTGGCACCGTTGGACTTGACGCTGGCAGTCCTGGCAGAAGGTGTCTGCGGTTGTACGCTGACAGAGCGGACATTGAGCCTGTAACAACAGATTGACCAGCCCATGGAATCGATCGCTAAAGCCACTCATGAAGGGGAAACCTCAAAAAACGCATTCTTTTGGACTAGTAGAACGGAAAGTAGGAGTCAGGAGGCAGAATGAAGATATGGCAAAAGGATGAAGGATAAGGAATGAATCGAAGCTCTTGCTCAAAGGACGTTTCAAGGTTTATGTCTGTCCTCACGTTCGCTTCGACTGCTATGGATAGCTTGCCCTGTCCCTTGTAGGCGCTTACAGCCATTGCCAGGGAAAGAAGCCATACTCTTTTCAACGTTCCCCTCTTTGCCGTTTCACCGCTTGCCTCACGGACAGGTCACCATGGCGTATCCGTCGGCAATTTGCTGTAGGTTAGGGTATCCACTTGTACCGATGGAAACATGACAGACCTGCTTGAGTATGCCCAAAGATGGCTACTGCTGTACCCATAAAGGAGTAAGCATTGTTGTCCCGTCAGTCTCACGCCTCCTCACCACCACCCCTTGCGCCCTTAGTAACGCAACCGACGCTCAAGCCCGAACGCCCCCGTTGGCTACGGTATAGTGTCGCCCTTTTTTGTGTTTCATTGGCGCTAGTGCTGATGCTGGGGTTTGGCTCCTGGATGCCTATAAGTGGCTCACCATTTGTGATTTTTTTTGCGGCTGTCATGGTGAGTACCTGGTATGGCGGGTTGGGTGCTGGACTCTTTGCTACCGCGATCGCGGCACTATCGGCGCTCATTTTTTTCCTGCCACCACTCTATAGCTTGAGAGTGGACGCTCCGGTTAATCTGGTAAGACTAGGCATCTTTGTACTGACCTCATTGTTGTTGGTCTCACTTAGTTCAACGCGACGGCAATTAGTGAGAGCGCTGCGGCATGAGCGAGATTTGATTACGGCGATCGTCAGCACAGCGGGTAGCTTTATCGTTGTGTTCGATCGTTGGGGCAGGATTATCCAGTTCAACCGGGCGTGTGAGCAGCTCACAGGCTATACCTTTGCAGAAGTGCGAGGCAAATACGTTTGGGATCTGTTTTTGCTGGTAGAAGACATCGCACCCGTGAAGCAGGTCTTCCAAAACTTATGCGCTGATGCTGCACCCAGTGAGTATGAGAACTACTGGCTTGCCAGAGACGGCAGGCGGCGTTTAATTGCCTGGTCGAGCAATGTTTTGCTGGATGAGTGGGGTGCCGTGAGTCATGTCATCAGCACGGGTATTGATATTACCGATCGCAAGCAGGTAGAGCGATCGCTGCAAGAGACGAACCAGGAACTTCAAGCGTTGATTCAGGCATCGCCCGTTGCCATTACCGTCCTCGATCGACACGGCATCGTGAAACGGTGGAACCCAGCCGCCGAGCAAATTTTTGGCTGGCGGGCAAACGAGACGGTCAATCATGTGATGCCAACGGTGCCAGAGGAGAAACAGGCAGAATTTGCCGCGAACATTGCTGCGACCCTCAACGGCACGCTGCTAGATGGCATGGAAACATACCGCCAGCGTAAAGATGGCGCTCTCATTTATGTGGGCATCTGGACGGCAGTGCTGCGAGGGCTGACGGCTGAAGAGGATTGCGTTCTGTCGATCGTGGCTGACTTGAGCGCACGCAAGCAGGCAGAAGTAGCGCTAAAACTGAGCCAGGAACGGCTAAACAGTCTGGTCGAAGCGAATGTCGTCGGCATTCTTTTTGGTCAGATCAACGGTGAGATCAACGAAGCCAACGATGAATTTCTTCGCATGGTTGGGTACTCGCGTGACGACCTGCTTACAGGCAAACTCCGCTGGACTGAGATGACTCCAGCCGAATATTTAGCCGTGGATGAACAAAGTATTCTGACGGTACAAGCAGGAGAACACTGCGTTCCCTACGAAAAAGAGTACATCCGCAAAGATGGCAGCCGGGTGCCTGTGCTTCTGGGCTTTGGGCTTTTGGGCGAGACGAAACAGCAGGCGATCGCCTTTATTCTCGACCTGACTGAGCGCAAGCAGTTAGAGCAAACCCTCCGCACCCAAACGGAAGAACTTGCCCAGGCAAACCGGATGAAAGATGAGTTCCTCGCTGTTCTTTCCCATGAGTTGCGGACACCGCTCAACTCGATTCTGGGATGGGCACAATTGCTGCGAACACGCCAGTTTGACCCAACCACCACTGCACGTACGTTAGAAACGATCGAACGCAACGCCCGGTTACAAAACCAACTCATCAATGACATTCTCGACGTTTCAACCATTACGCAGGGCAAATTGCGTCTGAAACCGCAACCCGTTGATCTGGCAACCGTCGTCACAGCCGCGATCGAAACCATGCGTCCGGCTGCCGTTGCCAAGTCGATCGCCGTGACCTGGTTGCAGGATGCACCACTAGAGACCATGCCGCGAGAACCGATGCCGCCAGTGCCCTTAATGGTGCTGGGTGATCCCGATCGTTTGCAGCAGGCAGTCTGGAACCTGCTTGCTAACGCCATCAAATTTACACCTGAGGGTGGGCGTGTAGATGTGAAACTACAGGTTGCCCGATCCCAAACTCACCTTTCCCATGCTCACATTAGCGTCACGGATACAGGTAAGGGCATCAGCGAGGCGTTTCTCCCCTTTGTGTTCGATCGCTTTCGGCAGGGAGATTCATCGTCCACACGGGCAGAAGGCGGGCTAGGGCTGGGGTTAGCGATCGTCCGTCACCTGGTAGAGCTGCATGGCGGCACCGTGCAAGCCGATAGTTTGGGGCTGGGACAGGGAGCCAAATTTATGATTACCTTACCCTTGATGAGTGCAGCGACAGAAACGATCAGCGCCCAGACACGACTAGACAGCCCAGCCACAGACAGCGTCAATGATGGTGATGGAACGCCGTTCAGCAGCGATCGCGGGGTGTCTTCTTCAGCCAAACCGACACCGCAGGCTAGGGACTCTGGTCTTACTCTGCCCACGGCTACAGCGTACAGCGACTCGCCAGACTTACTCTCAGGGCTACACATCCTCGTAGTGGATGACGAACCGGATACCCGCGATTTTTTGCAGGCAGCCATGTCACACCACGGCGCGATCGTGACCGTAGCAGCATCGGCAGCAGAAGCCTTAAGTCTGCTCACTCAGCCACTGGATGCTGCCCTAGCAAGCTGGAAACCCGATGTCCTGGTGAGCGATATTGGGATGCCTGATGAAGACGGCTACACGTTTATCCGCAAAGTCAGGTCACTGGACGCAGCACAGGGCACCTTTTTACCAGCACTGGCGCTGACTGCCTATGCAACGGATGACGATCGCCAGCAAGCGTTGACCAGTGGCTTTCAAATGCACCTTGCAAAACCGATCGACCCCGCCGCGATCGCGCAAGCTGTTTTAGCATTGGTTAATCGCACAACGACGTAGTGATGGCGAGGTGTCCTTTAGCCTCACAACTAATTAGTTAGAAAGCCAGTAGAGGCTGCTGCTTAAAGGTGTGAATTTCGTAGGGGCATATAGCAGTTGAAGCGAACGTGAGGACAGACATAAACCTTGAAACTTCCTTTGAGCAAGAGCTTCGATTCATCCCTCATACTTCCTCCCTTCGCCATATCATATCGGCAACGAAAATTCTAAGATTGAAGACTGTTCGCTACGTGTGGCTACTGTGGCTCATCTCTACTGGCTCAACCAGATTCAACCGCACGATCGAGATTTGATCGGCAACAAAGCGCTGTATCTGAGCCAGTTGCTGCAAAAGGGGTTTCCTGTAGTGCCAGGGTTTGTTGTTTCTGCCCATGTTTTACAGCGGTTTTTGGAAGCGATCGACTGGTCAGAACCGCTCTTTGCTGATTTACCGCACTCATCGCTGCGGCTAGACATCGAGAATCCACGGCAGCTTCAGGCGATCGCCCAACGGCTGCGGCAAGCCATCGAAGCGCCAACCTTACCAACCGACTGTCTGGCAGAAATCACGGACGCAATGCAGCAGTTACAAACGCCTGTGTTAGTGCTGCGCCCCTCTCTGTTTGTGCAGACCACTGCTAGAACTACAGCAACAGAGGCGATCGCCAACGGTAGAAGTTCAGCGCTCTTTGACATTCAAATCTGTCGGACAACGGAAGCCGAGCTGGCTCAAGGGCTAAAGCGCCTCTGGGCGCAGCTTTTCCGTGCCAAGAGTTTATTCTATTGGCAACGGTTGGGCATTCAGTTGCAGCAGGTCAAGCTGGCAGTGCTGGTGCAGCCGCTACGATCGGCGATCGCCTCTGGCACGGTGCAACGGCTGGGCGATACGTTGCAAGTGCAGGCAACGACTGGGCTGGGCATGGCGATCAACTGGGGCGAAGTCTCTCCAGATATCTACGAAGTTCAGGCAAATAGCGGCATAACGCAGGCGCAGCAACTTGGCAAACGCACGATCGTCTATCAGGTAGCGGAGCCTGCAACTGCGAGTACTGGAGCGGCGTTTGCTGAAGCAGTGCGATCGTCGGACATGACACCACTGCTGTCCCAGCCCCACCTGCCGCTGCTGCAAGCCTATTTGCCCAACGAAACACAGCAAGCAGAGTTCGCTCTCAAGGAGGCGCAGCTTGGTGATTTGATGCAGCTTGTGCGCGCTGTCGTAGCCGCTTTCAACCAGGCAACGGTATTGGAATGGACGTTCTGTGAGGAGCAGGGTTGTCCGTCCCAGTTTTACCTGACGCAACTGATTACACCAGCAACGCGCCAGCCGTATTCCTTGCTGGACTTGGCTCCAGTCATAACGAAACCCGATCGTGCTGTGCCTCCATTAGAACCATTGGTTGCAGAGTCACCCGTTGCGGCTGACGATCGATTACTGCTGACGGGGCTAGCCGCTGCGCCAGGGCAGGCGATCGGCAAGGCAAGAGTCATGGCGCTGGGTGAGGCGATCGACACGCTGCTGCCTGGAACAATCTTGATTGCTGAGATGCTGTCACCGCATTGGTTACTGTCGATCAGGCAGATGGCTGGTCTGGTGCTAGAGCAAGGCAGCATGACCTCACACAGCGCCATTATTGCGCGAGAGGTGGGCGTTCCCGCCGTGCTGGCAGCTACTCGTGCGACACAGCAGATTCAAACCGGTGAGTTAATTCTGGTCGATGGCGATCGTGGTAGCGTCTACCGCCTTGCCGATCGACCCCAGGCAGAGGCAACGCGTCCAGTGCCCCTACCCACTGAGACACCCAAAGCGGTCGATCGCCCCCCCTTGCTCACCAGGCTGATGGTGAACCTGAGCCAGCCCCAAACCCTTGAGACGATCGCTGCTTTACCGATCGATGGCATTGGGTTGTTGCGCGGTGAATTGTTAGCCATTGCAGCGTTGGATTACCAGCATCCACGCCAGTGGGTACACAGTGGACGTAGCGCCGCACTGGTTGAGCGTCTGTCAACACGTATCAGCCAGTTTGCAGCCGCTTTGGCACCGCGTCCTGTGTTCTACCGCTCACTGGATTTGCGATCGCACGAAGCCAGAGGGTTAATAGGCGGTGAAGCTGTGTCGATCGAGGTGAATCCCACGCTGGGCGTACATGGCACCTTCAGCTATTGCCTTGACCCCACGCTGTTCGATCTAGAGCTGGCCGCCCTGGCACAGGTACAGGCGACGTACACCAACATCCACCTGCTGCTGCCGTTTGTTCGCACGGTAGAAGAATTCGCCTTTTGCCGTGAGCGGGTACAAAGGGCAGGACTAACGCGCCACTCGCAGTTTCAGCTTTGGATCATGGCAGAGGTGCCCTCCGTGCTGTTCTTGCTGCCGGATTATGTCAGCGCAGGCGTACAAGGGATTGCCATTGGCACCAATGACCTGACGCAGCTACTGTTGGGTGCCGATCGCGATCACGCTTTACTGGCAAGCAAGTTTGAGGCACGACATCCCGCAGTGAAGGCGGCGATCGCCCGCTTAATCGAGCAGGCAATCCAGCTTGGTATTCCCTGTTCCATTTGTGGACACGCACCCTCCCAAGACCCTGGACTCGTCGCAGATCTGGTGCGCTGGGGCATTACGTCGATATCGGTTGATCCAGGAGCCGTAGAAGCAACCTACTGGGCGATCGCGCAGGCAGAACGAAAACGCCTGCTTGAGACGATGCGAGATTAGCTCGTTTCGCTCCGGCGATCGTGCCCTGCCAAGATCCATGTAAAAACTTTTACTCTTTTACTATGGGAGTAGCGCACACTACACTTGACCCATGCTTGCCCAAATTAAAGACATCACTGCCAAACTGGCTCCCCGCCTGATCGAAATTCGTCGTCACCTGCACAGCCACCCCGAACTAAGTGGGCAAGAACATAAGACAGCCGCATACGTGGCAGGGGTGTTGTCATCCTGCGGGCTGCACGTCCAGGAAGGGATTGGCAAAGTTGGTGTGGTTGGCGAATTACTGGGTCAAGGCATCGATGACCGCCGTCTGGCAATTCGCACCGATATGGATGCCCTGCCCATCCATGAAAAAACTGAGCTAGTCTTTGCGTCACGGCAGGCTGGGATCATGCACGCCTGTGGGCACGATGTTCACACAACTGTCGGTTTAGGTACGGCGATGGTGCTGTCGCAACTGGGGCTGGCGCTACCCGGCAACATTCGCTTTTTGTTTCAATCGGCAGAAGAGATTGCTCAGGGTGCCAGGTGGATGGTAGAAGATGGCGTGATGGAAGATGTGACAGGCATTTTGTCGCTGCACGTATTTCCATCCATTCCGGCAGGGGTCATTGGCATTCGCTACGGCGCACTCACTGCCGCTGCTGACGATCTGGAGATCACCATTCTGGGAGAGTCGGGGCATGGGGCACGCCCCCATGAGGCGATCGATGCGATCTGGATCACCTCTCAAATTATCACGACACTCCAGCAGGCAATCAGCCGCACCCAAAACCCTTTGCGTCCCGTTGTGCTGACGATCGGGCAAATCAACGGTGGACGTGCCCCTAATGTGATTGCCGATCGAGTGCAGCTTTTGGGCACCGTGCGATCGCTCCATCCCGAAACCAGCGCTGCGCTGCCTGCCTGGATTGAGCAAATTGTGGCGAACCTTTGCCAGACCTACGGTGCCCGTTATGAACTCAACTATCGTCACGGTACGCCATCCGTGCAAAATGACACGGTGATGACTCAGCTTTTAGAAACGGCTGCTGTTGAGGCTTGGGGTGCTCAAGGCATTCAGATGCTGCACGAACCATCGCTGGGTGCCGAAGACTTTTCGGTTTACCTGCAACACGCTCCGGGCAGTATGTTTCGGCTAGGCGTTGGGTTTAAGGATCGGCAGAACTATCCGCTGCATCATCCACAGTTTGCGATCGATGAAACGGCGATCGTCACAGGAGTCGTCACACTGGCGTATGCTGCCTGTCAGTACTGGCAGTCTCCCACTGAGCGTAGTGAATAATCCGCCTGTCGGTGGATAGCTAACCGCGCCGTCCATAAG
>JBGTJW010000581.1:0-3867 GCA_041744955.1 Stenomitos sp.
GGCATAATTTCAGTGCGATCGTCACCTCATCGAATCAAGCGCGATCGTACGTTTAGTTAGCATCCAGCCACCAGTCTTTGGGACATAATATGAGATGAGTTTGCGTGAGTTTCATAGCCTTTAATGAAGACCTTACTCACTTCAGTCTGCCTCTACAAAGCTACTTAGGATCAGGCGTGAATGTAATGCTGTGAGCCACGATCGCCGATTAAATAACTGCACTAAGTTATAAAGGGAAACTGTTCAGGCATTACCGACCGAGGAGTTTGTCGCGGAGATGTTTAATGCGATCGCGATACTTCGCGGCTTCTTCAAACTCCATCTTTTTCGCCGCTTCTTTCATCTGCGTTTCGAGTTGTGCGATCAAGTCGGGGATATTTTCCAGGGGCAAATCCTGCGAGTGTTCATAGACTTGATCTAGCTCCTGGGCATTGAGGCGACGCGATACATCCAAAAAGGTCAGGATCGAGTTGTTGGTGCGTTTGATAATGGAGACAGGCGTAATGCCATGTTCTTTGTTGTAAGCATCCTGGATCGCGCGACGACGCTCGGTTTCGGTGATGGCTTTTGCCATGCTATCGGTCAGGTTATCGCCGTAGAGGATGGCTTTACCGTCCACATGACGGGCAGCACGTCCGATCGTCTGGATGAGCGATCGCTCTGCCCGCAAAAACCCTTCTTTGTCTGCGTCCAAAATGGCTACCAGCGAGACTTCAGGAAGATCCAGTCCTTCTCGCAGCAGGTTGACCCCAATCAGCACATCGAACTCGCCATTGCGGAGGTCTTGTAGGATCTCAATCCGCTCGATCGAATTAATTTCAGAATGCAAATAGCGCACTCTTACTCCGCGTTCCTGAAAATATTCGGTCAAATCCTCCGCCATCCGCTTTGTCAGCGTTGTAACAAGCACTCGTTCCTGGAGGGGGATGCGCTCTTGAATTTCGTGCAGCAGATCATCCACTTGCCCTGTGGTAGGGCGAACAAAGATTTCAGGGTCAAGTACACCGGTAGGACGAATGACCTGTTCGACAACGTGCCCGGTGCCCTGGATGTAGCCTTTCTTGCCTGCTTCCGTTTCGCTTATAAACTTGCCGCCTGACTGGTCTAGCTCCCATTCGCCAGGAGTCGCAGAAACAAAAACACACTGATTTACCTTGCTCCAAAACTCTTCCGCTTTGAGCGGTCGGTTATCGGCAGCACTGGGCAACCGAAAGCCGTGGTCAATCAGCACCTTTTTGCGTGCCTGGTCGCCGTTATACATCCCGCGCAGTTGGGGTATGGAAACGTGCGATTCGTCGATGACCAGCAGCCAGTCTTTAGGAAAGTAGTCAAGCAGGCATTCAGACGGGGAACCTGCTTCACGCCCTGCCAGATGGCGCGAGTAGTTTTCTACACCGTTGCAAAAGCCGACTTCGCGCAGCACTTCCAGATCGTAGCGAGTGCGCTGCTCTAGCCGCTGTGCTTCCAGCAGTTTGCCGTCTTTTTCTAATTCAATTAAACGGGCTTTGAGTTCTTGCTCGATCGCCTCACACGCTCCCTGCAAGCGCTCTTCGGGCGTAACAAAGTGACGAGCGGGATAGATGTTGACCCCGTCCATGCTTTGCATCGTGGCACCTGTCACCGGATCGATGTAGCGAATGGCATCAATTTCGTCACCAAAAAACTCCACGCGGATAATCCGGTCTTCGTAAGCGGGACCAATTTCCAGCACGTCGCCTTTGACACGGAACTTACCCCGACCGAGGTCTAAATCATTGCGGGTATACTGCACAGACACCAAATCGCGAATGATCTGGCGTGGATTCATCTCCGTGCCCACGCGCAGGGGAATGGAGGCTTTCAGGTATTCAGACGGAATCCCTAGACCATAAATGCAGCTAATGGAAGCGACCACGATGACATCTCGCCGCTCAAACAGCGATCGCGTAGCAGAGTGCCGCAGCATATCAATTTCTTCGTTGATCGATGCTGTTTTTTCGATGTAAGTATCCGTAACAGGAATGTACGCTTCAGGCTGGTAATAGTCGTAATAGCTGATGAAATATTCCACCGCATTGTCTGGGAAGAATTCGCGCAACTCGTTGCAAAGCTGTGCCGCCAGCGTTTTGTTATGTGCCAGCACAAGCGTTGGTCTGCCTAGCTCGTTGATGACACGGGCGATCGTGTGCGTTTTGCCCGTACCTGTTGCGCCCAGCAATGTCTGATAGTGTTTGCCTGCCTCAATGCTGGTAATCAGACCAGCAATCGCGCGGGGTTGGTCGCCAGCAGGTTCAAAGGGTGCCTGGATCTGAAATTGTGCCATACAGGTCGCTGCTATCCACTTAAGATAGGGGCAAATTCTCTTCCATGATGACGGATTTTTGCCTGGGTTGACGGGTCGTTAACGTCCCAATGTTGCAGTATGTGTCGTATCATAATCATAATGACTACGGCTTGCCTGGTTGTCTGCACAGCAGTTGTACGCTGTGTACAAAGGTGTACTGTTTTCGTGAGGTGGCAGCAAGGGGCAGAGGCTTGACCCTGTGGATGACCACATTCTCTGGGTCAGCGATCGATGCCTCCTCTCGGTCGCTCCTCACGCCTAAGCGCCAAACTCTCAGCGTTAAATTCCAAGCGCCAAACTTCAAGTATCATTCAAGCGTCCAATTTAAAGAGCTAAACTTATGTTGCCAAACAGAGAAGGACAAAAAGTTCCTAATGTTACGTTTCGGACTCGCCAGAACGATGAGTGGGTCAATGTGACGACTGATGAACTGTTTGCTGGAAAAACTGTGATCGTTTTTTCACTACCAGGCGCATTCACGCCGACCTGTTCTTCCACACATTTACCGGGCTACAACAACCTGGCGCAGACATTTAAAGACAATGGCGTTGATGACATCATCTGTCTGTCTGTAAACGATACGTTTGTCATGAATGAATGGGCAAAAGACCAGGATGCCGCTCATGTCAAGCTGATTCCTGATGGCAACGGTGAGTTTACTGATGGGATGGGGCTACTGGTCGATAAGACTGACCTGGGCTTTGGTAAGCGATCGTGGCGCTATTCCATGCTGGTGAAGGATGGCGTAATCGACAAGATGTTCATTGAGCCAGAGGAACCCGGCGATCCCTTCAAGGTGTCGGATGCTGACACGATGCTGCGCTATATTAACCCCGAAGCGGCTAAACCCAAATGCGTCTCTATCTTTACAAAAGTCGGTTGTCCGTTCTGCGCTAAAGCTAAGGCAATGCTACAGGAGCATAAACTGCCCTACGAAGAAATGGTGCTGGGTCAAGATTACACAGTGCGATCGCTCCTGGCAGTGGCAGGTGCAACAACTGTGCCTCAAGTCTTTATTGATGGCAGGCTCGTTGGCGGCTCTGAAGCACTAGAAGCGTACTTTGAAACGGCAGTATAGGCTTTTGTAACGCGATCTCGCCTTACCTTGAGGTCGTGAGTACCTGAACATTAAGAGCGGTTGTAAGCGCCCCTGCCTGTCGTCTTCCTTTCGCAAGGGAGACGACAGGTACTTCTAGCCCTCTCTAGTGAGTTTTTTCTAACCAAACGTTAGTCGCATATGTTTTGGAGCGAAGCGAAAGCGGGAATAGAAGATGCCAAAAACCACCATCACCTACTGGAATCCTTTAAGTGCAGCCAACAACGGGCAATGGCAAGCGCTGAAGGGATTAGAGAACGTGGCAGAGGAACTGACGTTGAGCCGGGATGAAGACACTGGCGAATATACCCGTCTGACGCGGTTTTACCCTGGTGCTGATACGACTCCTTACGGTGGCAAATGCCATCCTTATCCAGAAGAAATCTTTGTAGTGAGCGGTCGGCTGTATGACGCAGCCTTTGATCTGTGGCTAGAGGGCGGTCATTAT
>JBGTJW010000582.1:0-16807 GCA_041744955.1 Stenomitos sp.
CCTTTATGATTTCAGAAAGTGACTACAGGAGTAGATTGACTACTGGCGCAAATCCCGTTAACTAAATGGTTTCGGCAAAGCGATCAGTAGTCTGCCATCGCTCTTACTTCCTGGCTCCAGATGGTGGCAGGCAAATTACTATACCTTTTGAGTCAGAGTTAGTACAATCGTTCAAACACGCTTGTCTTCTTCTCTCACTGCTAACTGAACGCAGGCAATATGGAAATTCTCTCGGTTAGCCTTAAGAACTTCAAGTCGCACAGCGATCGCCACTTCACTTTTCAGCCAGGAACCAATGCCATCTGTGGCGAAAACGGTGCGGGGAAGACAAGCATTCTAGAAGCGATCGCCTGGGCGCTGTTTGATTATGCGGGCGACTACAACAAAGAAGATTTGATTCGGAATGGGGCTGCGAGTGCTCAAGTGCGAGTTGCTTTCATCTCCAGCCGCGACGGACGAACCTACGAAGTCCAGCGCTGCACCAGCAAAAGCTACACGCTTTACGATCCTCAGCTTGATGAGCGCCTCCCCTACAGCCGCATCAAAGAAGAAGTTATACCCTGGCTGCGTGAACATTTGGGCGTAGCACCAGGAACCGATTTAAGCCAGCTCTTTTCCAGCACGATCGGCGTACCGCAAGGAACCTTTGCCGTTGACTTTCTGCTGACGAAGGAGAAGCGCAAGCCGATTTTTGACAAGATCTTAAAGGTCGAAGAATATCAGCAAAGCTGGAAAAAACTCGGTGATCTAGAAAAATATGCGAAGGGTCAGGTAGAAAGCCTGGAACAGGAAATTGCTCACTATGACGACGACTTAACAGCCTTGACACCGCTACTGCAAAAGCGCCAGGAGCAGAGCGAAGACGTTAAACGAGTCGAAACAGAGCTTGAGCAAGTACAAATCGCCTTGGCGCAATGGCAGCACGAGCAGTCACAACTCAGCACGCAGGCAACGCAACTCCAACAGTTTGATAGCCAGTTAGAAAGGCTTGTCGCTCGTCTCCAGACCGAAACAGCATTGGTGGAACGATTGCGCCTTGACTTGCAGGAAGCAGAAAAAGCAGTGGCAATCTGCACAGCCAATCGCGAGGCGTTTCAGGCGTATGGACTCGCAGAAAAAACGCTCAACGAATTGGAACAGCAGCAACGATCGGAGCGCCAACTACAGCACAAGCGGCAACAGAGTCAAGAGCAGTTGCGCGATCGTCAAACAAAGCTGGCAACCCTGAACCATCAACTCGATCGGCTTCAGCAAGCGAGAGCCGAAATCATCCAACTGGAGCCGTTAATCGAACAACAGCAACAGTTAGAACAATCCCTACAAAATCTCAATCAGCAGCTTCAGAACTGTGTCAATTGGCAGCAAAGCCTGAAAGACCAGGAAAAACGGCTTGCCCAGGTGCAAACCCGCGTGACCCAAATTGACCAGAATATTAGCCGGATTCAGGCACTCAAAGCCCAGGTGGAGCAGATTCCACACCTGGAGCAACAGCAGCAACGCTACCAGCAACAACTGAGTCGCATTGCCGCCGCCGCACAGTTTGAAGCAGACTTGCGGCAATTGCTCGAGCAGTCAACCGCAAAGGGCGATCGCTACCTTACCCAAGTGGCTCAAGCCAAAGCAACGCTAAAAGATCTACAGCAAACCGTGCCACTTTGGAGCGAACCGCTGGAACTTGCGCTCACAACGCTTCAAAGTAGCGTGCATTGGCAAGAGCACCTGATGACAGCACTGCAAGACATTCTCAAAGATCTAGCAGAGCAAACTTCAGAAACCCGTTTAGAGCAGCAATTACAGCAATTACAAGCCGATCTAAAAACCGCTCGTCAGCAGCAGGTTGAATTTTTCAGCCTGGATCGTTTACTGAGTGATCGAGCGCATTTAACCGAAGAGGCGATCGCGCTCCAGGCAAGCCTGACTGAACTGCATACGCAACTAGCAGGCGAACCGTTTTTGCAGAAGCAACACTTACGGCTGGCTCAAGAGCTTGACGCTTTAGGCGATCCCCGTGGTCGCTGTCGTCTTCAGCAACAGGAACTTCAGCAAGAGCCTGACTTGCAAGTAAAAATGCAGGCATTGCAGCACTCTTTGGCAATCGATCAGCAGGCGATCGCCACACTTGATCAACAGCTTGCCGCGTTTGCTGACCTGGCAGAAACACTACAAAAGCAGCAAGCCTTACGAGCGCAACACCGCGCGGCACATCAGGAGTATTTAGAGCATCAAAAACTGGCAAACAGCCGACGTGAGCGCGATCAGCTTTTACAGACTGCGATCGTGCAATTGCAAACGCTGGAGCAAGACGCAAAAACGGTGAGTGCTGAGCGCGATCGCCTGAATGCAACCTTTGACGCAGCGCATTTTCAAACCGTACAAACGGCTTACCAGCAGACAAAAGAACAGAGTATCGCGCTCAATGCCAGCCTGCCAGACAAGCTCAAGTATCTAACCGATCTAAACCAACAGCTCATGCGCCTGGAAACGATCCAGACCAAGCGATCGCAGGCTCAAGGGGCGGTAGAACAAAAGCGAAAGATCCAGCGCTTCGTTAAGTTTGCCCGCGATGCCTATAAAAAAGCGGGACCCCGGATTACAGAACGCTATGTGCAAAACATTTCCCGCGAAGCCGATCGTCTGTTTCGTGAATTGCTCAACCGTCCCAATGTGGGGCTGGAATGGACTCGGGAATACGAGATCCTGGTACAAGAAGGAGCGCACACTCGTCGCTTTATCAACCTTTCTGGCGGTGAACAGATGTGTGCAGCTTTAGCGGTGCGGTTGGCGCTACTGAAAGTGCTGGCGGATATTGATATCGCCTTCTTTGATGAACCAACCACTAATATGGACAAACCTCGACGTGATCATTTAGCAGAGGCGATCGCCAACATCAAAACCTTCCGCCAACTCTTTGTCATCAGCCATGATGACACCTTTGAGAAAGTGACTGAAAACATTATTTTAGTGGAACGCGAAGCTTAGAGCTTTTTAAGCAAAAATCCACCGTTAGGTAGAAGCAAATTTACCAGAAAGCTAATCCTTAGCTGTCGACCTAATTATTCAAGCTGCATTTACAGATATAGCCGTAGCCATACTGGTTAGGACGGGGTGCAGGGGTAGAACCCTTGGCTGGGGGCGAAGCCCCCACACCCCCTTTGCTCCCAACGTCCTAAGTTCTGTGGCAATAGCTATAGTTAACTTCATATAGCAGTCCTAAATCATACGTGAACACGAGATCCCCGACTTCTTGAAGAAGTCGGGGATCTGAACAGATAAATCTCACAACTCAAATAGGATTGCTATAGAAACATCCTAACTAGAACTATACTCATCTTTGAGCTTCTTTTTTACTTGGCTTTCGTCTGCTTTTGCAAATCGGCTTTGCAAACATCCAAAATGCGTTGATCGTTCTCACTCACAGTGCTGATGCGCTCAAACCCTTGTAGCCCAAGGTTAGAAAAAGCGGAATTGCCTTGCGAAGCCACATTTGAATTGCGCTCTAAAGCGATTTCAAAGGGATTAGTAGTGCGATCGTAGCTATTCACCACAGTTAACGCGAGTTGGTCATTCTGAAACTTGCCAGATGCACAGTCAAACGACGATCGCGGCATATATAGCGCCCCAACTACATTTCCTTGCTTCGACTCAAAAACAAAGTATCCCTGACCCACCTGATTGGGCTGCGTCGATTGCCCATACAGGTAAACACCGTCAGGTAAGGCTTGTTTGGCAGCAGCTTGGGGGGTGGTGGAGGCTTCAGTCTTTGCAATGGCGGGTAGCAATCCAGCACCAAGGAGACCAATGGTTAACGATAAACCTGCTAGAATACGACGGGCGCGACCAGCTTGAGAAAACCACGGCGAGGCAACGGTAGTCATTGAATTTCGCATCGTCTTTCTCCTCTGGAACTAAACGTAAAGCTGTCTTGTAAAGTGCCGTCCCGGCACCAGGGATGTTTCACTGGGGTGATTGAAGATGGATACAAACCCGGTAGCGCTGATTCCGAAACATATGAATAGGCTATAAGGAATTCTTTTTTTTAACCTCATCCCTCTGACTCACCTGAGTGGATGAATTCGCGCTACTTTTGGCAGAGGGATAAGACAGTTGTTGATTGCCTTAGCTCATACATTTTGGGTGGCTGTCTTTGCCTCTTAAACGTTGCTTAAACTGCCAGCATCGAAAATAAGCAGTAGATAAGAACAAAGATTCCTGAACAAGCAGAACACTCTCGCTCAGGATGAACAGCTCAAAAAACACACTGTGCGGACAATAGCTTCAAAGCTACTGCCTTCCTGCCAATTCCTATATAACTATCAAATCATTATTCGCAGGCTGAAACAATTACGTTAAGTGACAGTTCCGCAACTGTTTAGTCTTGGGCTGGGTTGGGTACTATGCAGATAGTTGGTCGTGATCATCTACTCATAAAAAGCGACCTGTCTGAGCGATCGTAGCTGCTGCGATCATCAGTACCATTTTTGTAAGTCTATGCCTGCTGTAAGGGTGATTACAACGACCATAGCTTCGTTATGCCTGCGGCTAACTTGGCTTAAAGCTCTACCGTTTCTTGACTTGCCCTCCTCCAGATTTGGCAGCTCACATGATGGATTTCCCCTTTAACTTCAAAGGCATGATCAGACGTGGTCGCCGCCTGTTGACGCTGACCCTCAAACACCCTGCGCTGCTGACTGGCATTGTTGTGACGGGCTTGGTCTTTAGCGTGCGCGAGGTCGGTGGACTCCAGTCATTAGAGTTATTGGCGTTCGACCAAATGATTCGACTGCGCCCCAGTGCCAGTGCTGATCCCAGATTGCTGGTGGTAACGATTACTGAAGATGACATTCGATCGCAAAACCGCTGGCCCATCTCAGATCAAGTCATTGCCCAACTGCTGGCAAAGCTGGATCAATACCAGCCAAAAGTCATTGGGTTGGATCTGTATCGTGATGTGCCCCAGCAGCCCGGTCACGAAACCTTGCTGAAGCAGTTGCAGTCTAGCAACGTTACAACGGTGATGCTGCTGGGCGATGCCGATACTGGCAGTGTGCCACCACCACCTGGAGTCACCCCCGATCGCGTTGGTTTCAGTGATTTTGTCCTTGACCCCGATGGAGTCGTACGGCGCAATCTACTTTTTGCCACTGGGAACAATGAAAGATACTACTCGCTTGCCCTCCGCTTAAGCCTTCAATACCTGGCAGACAAACAACAGCCGTTTCGCTCTGATAAAGAGGCATTGTACATTGGCACAACAGTTTTCCCAGCGCTCGACAAACGTGCTGGCAGCTATCAGGCGCTCGACGATCGTGGCTATCAGGTGTTGCTAAATTACCGTGGCAATACTGTGGCACGGCAGGTCACGTTGACGCAGGTGCTGAAGGGCGAACTACAGCCAGAGTGGGTGAAAGACAAGCTTGTGCTGATTGGTACAACAGCCCCTAGCGGTAAAGATTTGTTCCTAACGCCGTACAACTTATCGGCAACGCAACAAAACCCCAAAACGCCCGGAGTTTTGATTCATGCACAAATGGTAAGTCAAATTCTGGATCGAGTCTTAGATGGCAAAGCCTTGCTATGGTACTGGTCTGAACCAGGCGAAATTGCTTGGGTCTGGGTTTGGTCTATGGTGGGCGGCATCCTGGCATGGCGGTTTCGCCATCCTGGTACGTTGGCATTTGCCATCGCAGTAGCAGGCGGCGGGTTAGGCTGCCTTTGTTTTGGCATTTTGTTGCAGTCAGGCTGGGTGCCAGTGGTGCCAGCCGCGATCGCCCTTGGGCTGGCACCACTGGGTGTTGTAGCGTATCGGCTGCTGCACGATGCCTTTCACGATGCGCTGACGGGATTACCAAATCGCGCACTGTTTATCAAACAACTTCAGTGGGTCATTCAATACCAACCCCCTTCTAGCCAGGGGGTTGGGGCATCGGACGCACCCTCGATCGCCGTTTTGTTTGTGGGCTTAGATAGCTTTAAAGCCATTAACGACAGTTTTGGGCATCGCCTAGGTGATCAGCTTCTCATAACAACCACCGATCGACTTAAAGCGTGTCTGCATCGTACCGATCAGTTTGCACGGGTCGGCGGCGACGAATTCGCGATCCTACGACGCAATGTGCAAGATCCAGCCGAAGTAACGCATCTGGCAGATCAACTGCAACGGCGGATGGCACCCCCCATCCAGCTTGATGGACAAGACGTGTTCAGCTCTGCCAGCATTGGGATTGTGCTCGGTCGCTCTAACGCAGACTATGCACCAGAAGACATCCTACGCGATGCCCATACTGCCATGCACCGCGCCAAAGCATCAGGCAAAGCACGCCATGAGGTTTTTGTGACCGGAATGCGTGTGCAGGTAATGACGCGCCTCCAGCTTGAAACCGATTTGCGACGTGCGATCGAACGACAAGAGTTTCGCCTGCACTACCAACCGCTTATTTCCTTACAAACAGGCAAAATTGCTGGTTTTGAGGCTCTAGTTCGCTGGCAGCATCCGGAGCGTGGGTTAGTGCCGCCTAACGATTTCATCCCCGTAGCAGAAGAAACTGAGCTAATTATTCCCATGGGGCAATGGATTACTCACGAAGCGTGTCGTCAACTGAAAATTTGGCAAGAACAATTTCCTCAAGAGCAGCCGTTGCTAGTCAGTGTGAACCTGTCAGGCAAGCAGTTCTCACAGCCAAATCTCGTAGAGCAAATTGAACAAACGCTGCAAGAGACTGGGCTGAGTGGTCATAGCCTGAAGCTCGAAATTACCGAAAGCATTGCGATGACTGATGTGGAGTCTACGATCGCCCTCCTCCAACGGCTCAAAGCACTCCACCTGCAACTTAGCATTGATGACTTTGGTACGGGCTATTCATCATTAAGCTATTTGCATCGCTTTCCGACCAACACCATTAAGGTCGATCGTTCCTTTGTAAGCCGCATGGGCGATGAAAGCGAAGACTCTCAAATTGTCCAGACCATCATTCTTCTAGGGCACAACCTGGGTATGGATATTGTGGCAGAAGGCGTAGAAACAGCCGAACAGCTTGCCAGCTTACGCACACTGAAATGTGAATATGGTCAGGGCTTTTTCTTTTCTAAACCGCTTGTTCCAGAAGCCGCAGAAGCCCTACTGTATAGCGATCCGCAGTGGTGAGCGGTGTACAGCATGAGAAACATCACGTTGAAGTAACTGCTTGCAGTTGTATGGAGAGTGGTGAGCGAGCCACACGTTCTGAGGGGTCAAGATGGTCGAACAAGCGTCTGAACGTCAACTTATTTTAGTGACGGGTCCAGCACGATCGGGCAAGAGTGAGTGGGCAGAAACTCTGGCGATGCGCTCCGGCAGGGCTGTACTCTATATCGCTACGTCTCAACGCGACCCAGCCGATCGCGAATGGCAAGACCGTATTGACCAGCATTGCCAGCGCCGTCCAGCAACCTGGACAACAGTCGAAACCCCGATCGCCTTGGCGGAAACCATCCACATGGCTCCCTCAAACAGTTGCCTACTGGTCGATTCCTTAGGCACCTGGCTAGCAAATTTACTTGATCAAGATGACGACACCTGGAGCAAAACGTTAGCTTGCTTACTAGACAGTTTGCACCATGCAACCAGCAGCATCATTTTTGTAGCCGAGGAAACGGGCTGGGGCGTTGTGCCTGCTTACCCAGTGGGTCGCCTGTTTCGCGATCGCCTCGGCAGTCTCACTCGTCAGCTAGGCGCGATCGCTCATCCGGTTTACCTCGTCACTGGTGGACACGTCCTCAATTTAAGCCACTTGGGCATTCCACTAGACCATGCTATGAGAGAACCGTAGAGACGTTACATACAACCCCTACGAGACCGTTGCTAAAGCTGCTGCATTGCGGCGAGGGATTTCGTATGTCCAGAAGTCTGAAGCCATCTCTGTATTTGGGAAAATGGAGCGGGCTTCTGCCAGTAGATCTTTAAGTTCGATCGCGTTACCAGGTGCATAACGTGGGCTGAAATGGGTCATAATCAGCCGCTTCACTTGTGCTGCCAGAGCAACCTGTGCTGCCATCGTTGAGGTTGAATGCAACCGTTGATATGCCAACTCAGCGTCCTGATGGGCAAAGGTGGCTTCATGAATCAACACATCTGCATCCTGTGCTAGATCGATCGAGGTTTCGCAAAAAACTGTATCTGTACAATACGCCAGCTTGCGTCCCGGTTCTGTCTGCCCGCACAGGTCTGCTCCATTCACCGATCGCCCGTCGGGTAGGGTAATGACTTCGCCGCGCTTCAGCTTGCCATAGAGCGGTCCCGACGGAATGCCCAATGCAGCCGCTTGCTTGACATCGAAATGCCCAGGACGATCTTTTTCGGTCAGCCGATAGCCAAATGCAGGCACACGATGCTTGAGTAACCCACAGCTCACCGTGAACTCGTTATCTTCATAAACAATACCGGGACGTACAGTATGTACCTTTACCGGATAAGAGAAATGCGTTTGCGAATACCGCCGACAAGCTCTGAGATACTCATCCAGGTCAGGTGGTCCATAGATATCGACACGCTGGACATTGCCTGCCAAACCACAGCTTGCCAGTAACCCCATCAACCCATAAATATGATCCCCATGCATATGAGTCACAAAAATACGGGTTAACTGACTACTCTTAATCTCGCTACGTAAAAGCTGATGCTGCGTGCCTTCACCACAATCAAACAGCCAAAACTCTGCCCGTTGGGGTAAGCGAACCGCTACGCTAGAAACATTGCGCGATCGCGTCGGCACACCAGAACTGGTTCCAAGGAATGTAATCTGCAAAACGTAGCGTTCCAAACGGGTTTCCTTCCTGAACCTATACTGACACAGGCGAAGGAAATAAGAGCCTGGCAACAGCACGTAAGTGACAAATCTGATTTAATAAACGTTACAAAGCATTGAAGACACAAGATACAAGGTAAGGCATGAAAGTTGCGCGCTTAAATACAGCACATCTGGCATCAGTAGGGAACATCAAAGCTCAAAAAACTGACTCCATACAAAGCAATTTGACGTATATTAAGCGTCGTTGCCCCATACTTCAGGCAGCGTGTAACGTGCCGGAAGTAGGCTGTAGCCTATAGTTTGCTGTCTGCGATCGTCTTGCCACGACCATCTAGCCCCTCAACGCCTGACCTGTAAGGATTCTGAAAATGTCATCGAAACGCTTCCCCTTTTTACTCTCTCAAATGAGAATGTTGACACAATTTAATGGACGTAGTTGGTTAAGCATTCTTGTCTGGATGGCAGCGTTTTCTTTCGTTGAAAGCGTCAGCAGCCGTTCCGCTCAAGCCGCGTTGGAGCTACGAGTGGCGATCGCCAATGGTGTGAGCCAAGTCGCTGTTGGCAGTTCAACCAAGGCGATCGTGCGTGACGGCAACGGTCGTCCACTGGGTGAAATTGCGCCGATGAATGCTTTCATTGCCCAGCCCAAGCAAGGCAGCGTCAGCATCGATCGCTGGCAGGCTGGTCAACTGTGGGTCGAGCCCACAGGCGGCGGCTATGTGTATATTGGCGATCGTTGGTATCGCGGTCGTACCGCCGTTGTACCCAGCAAAAGCGGTCTTACGGCTGTTAACTATGTAGACCTGGAACAATATCTCTACAGCGTCCTGGGCGGCGAAATGAACGGCAATTGGCCCCAGGAGGCACTGAAAGCGCAGGCAGTGGCAGCCCGCTCCTATGCGCTGTATCATCGCCAAAAAGCAACCAACGGCATTTACGACGTGGTAGACACAACGGCTTCGCAAGTCTATCGAGGGATCCGGGATGAATCAACGGGTACGCAAGCAGCAGTTAATGCGACAGCCGAACAAGTACTCATTTCGGGTGGTCAGATTGTTGAAGCAGTTTTTCATTCGTCCGCAGGCGGCTGCACCGAAAATTCTGAAAATGTCTGGTTAAATCCGGTTTCTTACTTGAAATCGGTACGAGAAAACTTTACCGAGGTTTCGCCCGTTGCCCAATGGTCACTTGACGTTTCCCGCAGTGAATTGAGTAAGCGCATTGCTGGAGTCGGTAACGTCGTCTCCTTTCAGCCGGTTGATATGACTCCCTGTGGACGGATCAAGTCCATGCAAGTGGTGGGCGATCGTGGTAGCAAAAAATTGAGTGGTGAAGCCCTACAACGTGCCCTAAACCTGAGAAGTACACTCTTTAGCATCGTGCCTCAGCCAGTGCTGGAAGCAAGTAAAGGTAAAGCCCAGGCTTCCCCTACCACCTTTCAAGTGATTGGTCGCGGGTTTGGTCACGGGATCGGCTTAAGCCAGTGGGGTGCCTACAACCTGGCGCAAGGCGGCAACAACTATCAGCAGATCTTGAAACTTTACTACCAGAACACAGAACTGGCAAAAATTCAGGTCAAGTAGGATAGCCTTTCCAACCGCTTGTTTTGGGTAGAACCTTCACTAACGAGGGTTCTACGCTGCGCTCTGACGTTTAGTTTGTAGACAGTGGACGCTCAACGCCCGGACTTAGAATTGATTGTGCAACAGATTGGCGAAGCCGTCCTGGCGACGATCGAAACCGTCGATCGCCTTTCGCAGCGCATGGATACATTGACCAATCAGGTACAGCAGCAGGGCTATCAACTGTTTGCACTGAGTGATGCCGTACAAACGCTGACCGAAGCCCAGCAGGAATCGCTCAAACGCCTCGATCGCTTGACCGAAGCCTTGGAACGCTTAGTCACTGCTGTCGATCCCGCCGATCTGCCTCCATCCTAAGAAAGCTACCATCGCCTGTAGGAGCGCCAATGCGATCGCCCCTTCCAAAAAACACCCACTGCAATGAGCGCTAATACCGTCATGCTGAACCCGGGCGCTCCCAGAAGAAGCACTTTCTCTAGCAAGAGCAGCAGGAAGACACATAGCACCAAGCCCCATAAACTGCCTGTGCTGATGCTGGAACGGTCAATTCGCTCTAAAACGTAGACTGCCAAGGCTCCTAGACCGATCGGCAACCCAAGACTAATGATCAGAGCGAACAGGGGCGACAGCAGAAGATTGAGAAGACTCTCGAAAGCGGGAGATTGAGCGCTGTAGCGGCTTGCCAGTAGTAACAAGACATCGACAGGCAGTGCCAACAGCACGACAGCCACAAAGGCTGCTTGAAATAGCGATCGCCATGGCAGCAATTTCAGTCGATCTAGCGGTTTTCTCATAAAACGAGTACGACTGGAATGCTCCCAGCCTGCGCGTAATAGTGTGATTCTAGCCCCAGTTCAGTGCCGCAGCGAATGAGAGCCAACCAACTCCAATCACCTCGTTACACTCTTCTCGTCACCCGTCATTCGTCATGAGTCTCTAATCCCCATCCAGCGAGGCATCCTTCAAGTCGTACCGCATTCCCTGTAAAGTTTGCTGCTGGACGCGGCGCGAGGGGCGACGATATTTCTTCGTTTCAAGCTTCGGTTCATACTGCTCCCCAGCCCGATCGCTTTTGCGCTTCAGGGTTGATTCGCTATTACTCAGCTTATTGAGCGCGTCCTGACGGACGATCGCCTCCTCCAGAAAATGTAAGTAATGCTCATACCGTTCCCAATCGCCACGCACAGCACAATTTGGCTCATCCTTATGCAGGCAATTACTGAACTGGCAACTTGCCACCGCTAAACGTGCCCGTGCTTCAGGGAAGTAGTGTGCCAGGTCTTCAGGCGCACAGTCTAAATCCGGTTGGTTAAATCCCGGTGTATCTGCCAGCAACCCACCAGTGGGCAATTCAAACAGCTCGACATGGCGGGTGGTGTGCCGTCCGCGACCCAACTTACCGGAAACGGACGCGACGCGCAGATCCGAGCTGGGAACCAGTCGATTGATTAAGCTTGACTTGCCAACGCCTGATGGACCCGAGACGATCGTGATGCGATCGCCAAGCTGCGCTTCTAGCTCAACCAGCCCCAATGTCTGATGCACACTGATCAAAAACGGCGCATAGCCCCACTGCTGCAAACGCTTTTGCCAATGCTCGCGCTCATCAGCGGTTGCAAGGTCACTCTTATTGAAGCAAAGACAAACCTGTAGCTGGGTCGTCTCCGCTTTGACCAGAAAATGGCTCAGTTGACGCGGGTCTAGCGTCGGCTCAACCATCGCAAAGACCAGCAAAAGTTGATCAGCATTGGCAACCGGCGGACGATCCAACTCTGATCGCCGAGGCAACACCTGCGCGATCGCCCCTCGACCGCCATCCCAGTCAGGTTCCACGACTTCGACACGATCGCCCACCATCACACGTTGCCCAATCTTCTTGAGGCGCGATCGGCGAGTGCAAAGCATCATCTGTGGCACTGGCAGTTGGCAACTTGCCACTGGCAAAGTGTTACCGTCACGATCGGCTGACGGCTGAACCGCATCAAGCTGCACATGATAATAGTTTGCCTGCACTGCCAGAACGATCCCCCAAAGAGACGCAGTGGGGTGCTCGGCTTCTGCCTTGCTGTAAAGGTTGAGATGGTCGTTCAAGGGAGAACTCATAACTCAACGCTCATAGACTCGTGCGAGAAATTGCGTTACGACAAGTGCATTAACCGTAATCAAGGCTCTCCACGTTCCAGGACAGGTTGGCGAATCTGGATTGCAAAAAAGCCTGAGCGTTCTTCAATTTGCTCAATGCTGTACCCTTCCATAGTCAGGCTGTCGGGCACCTGCTCGATCGGCTCACCCGGATCAAGCCACACCTCTAAAAGCGTACCTGGCTGCATCTGATCAAGCTTTAACTTGGTGCGAACAAAGTTAATGGGGCAGGGTGTACCACGCAAATCGAGTTGAGCATCGGGAGTCGCAGAGAAGGATTGGGCTGGATTCATGCGCCAAACACCTTGCCAAAAAAACCTTCAATGCCACTTTTGCCAATGCGATCGCCCCGTAGTTTCGCGAGTTTTTCCAGCAACTCCCGCTCTTCCAGAGAAATTTTCGTCGGGATGTCGATCGAAATAGTGATGAGATGATCACCACGACTCACTGGATTGCCAAGCTTCGGTACGCCTTTACCTTCCAATGTCAGCACCTTACCAGACGGGGTTCCCGGCGGAATCAACAGTTCCTGCGGTTCATTATCGACCGTATTCACTTCTACACGAGAGCCAAGAATTGCCTGAACGTAACTGATTTTTAGCTCTGAGAGAATGTTGATACCCTCACGCTGGAACTCTGGATCTTCGTTGACAAACAGATAAACATAGAGGTCGCCAGAGGGACCGCTCCGCTGACCCGCATCGCCCTCGTTGGAGACGCGCAACCGAGTACCATTATCGACCCCAGCCGGAATGTTGATCTTCAGCTTCTTTGTTTCTTGCCGTTGACCGTTACCACCACAAACCTCGCACTTCTCTTCCACGACCTGCCCGCTGCCAGAACAGGTTGGGCAGACAGATACTTGCGTAAAACTGCCAAAGGGTGTGCGGGTGGCACGACGCACTTGCCCTGCACCGCTACAGGTAGAACAAGTACGCGGACGTGTACCTGGTTTGGCACCTGACCCGCTACAAGTCGTGCAGGTTTCTAGATGGTTAATGCGAATTTCGCGCTCACCACCAAAAATTGCCTCGCGGAATTCTAGCTTCAGGTCAAGCCGCAGATCATCTCCCCGCATCGGACCACTGCGTCGCCGACCCGTCTGACCGCCGGGTACACCACCACCCGAAAACCCGCTGAAGAAACTCTCGAAAATATCGGCAAACCCGCCCATATCTCCAAAGTCCTGGAAGCCTCCTCCAGCGGCTGAACCGACACCCGCTTCACCAAACTGGTTGTAGCGGGCACGGGTTTCTGGTTCTGAGAGCACTTCGTAAGCGCGATTAATTTCTTTGAAGCGCTCTTCGGCTCCGTCTTCTTTATTCACATCAGGATGATACCGACGTGCTAAACGACGATATGCCTGCTTAATATCCTCCTTGTCGGCGTCGCGCGAAACGCCAAGGATTTCGTAATAGTCACGAGCCATAGAATGCTGCTGCGAGGGGTAAAGAGTTTTTTTAGAGCGGGGGGCTAAGTTCTGGGTCTGGAAGGTTGGCTTTGGACATGATTTTCTACCGCTACCCTCGATCGACCACTCCTATACCTTAACTAATCTACAGCCTCATAATCGGCTGTAACAGTAGCGTCGTTTTCAAAGCTGTAATCATCCTCTGGATCAATTGCCTCATTCGAGGAGCTAACGTGGGTCGCATCATCGAACGAGTCGGCTTCAGTGCGCTGATAAACCGAGGCACCAAGCGCAAAGAGAGTTTCTTGCAAAGCATCCAGGCGTTGTTTGAAATCTTCTGGCGCGATCGTGGGATCAGCAACAGCGGCTCTCAAGTCTGTCACTTTTTCCAATGCCCGCACTTTGAGGTCATCCGCAATGAAGTCACCCGCATCACGCAGCGTATCCTCATAGCTGTAGAACAAGCTGTCTGCCTGGTTCTTAAACGCAACGAGCTTCTTGCGACGCTCATCTTCATCAGCGAAAAGTTCTGCCTCAAGACGAAGCCGCTCAATTTCACTAGAGCTTAAACCACCTGTATTAGTGGTTGAAATGCTCTGCTCTCGACCTGTGCCCTTATCCAGCGCAGATACTTTAAGGATGCCGTTTGCGTCGATGTCAAACGAAACTTCGATTTGAGGAACACCACGCGGGGCTGGAGGGATGCCATTAAGTTGAAATTTACCCAAGCTCTTGTTGTCTTTTGCCATTGCCCGTTCGCCTTGAAGAGCATGGATTTCAACAGACGTTTGTCCATCCGTCGCGGTTGAGAACACCTGGGTCTTGCTGGTAGGAATAGTCGTATTGCGTTCAATAATTTTGGTAAAGACCTCACCCAGCGTTTCGATCCCCAACGACAGAGGCGTTACATCCAGCAGCAGCAGATCTTTAACTTCGCCGCCCAAAACGCCGCCTTGAATGGCAGCACCCAAGGCGACCGCTTCATCCGGATTGACTGAGCGATCCGGTGCCTTGTTGTTGAAGTGTTTGCGAATGGCATCCTGCACGGCTGGGATGCGAGTAGAGCCACCGACTAGCAAGATGCGATCGATGGCATCAATAGTCAAATCAGCATCTTTGAGTGCCTGCTCCGTTGGTTTGATGGTGCCTTCTACCAGATGGCTGACCAACTCTTCAAACGTCGAGCGATTCAACTCCATTTCTAGATGCTTTGGTCCCGTTTCATCAGCCGTGATAAACGGTAGATTGATCGAGGTTGTAAGCGTACCTGAGAGTTCGATCTTTGCTTTTTCAGCCGCCTCACGCAACCGTTGAAGCGCCATTTTGTCGATCGACAGATCAATGCCTTCCTGGTCTTTAAAGCTAGTGATCATCCAGCGAACAATGCAATCGTCGAAGTCATCACCACCCAGATGGTTGTTGCCCGAGGTCGCCTTAACTTCAAAAACGCCATCGCCCATTTGAAGGATCGATACGTCGAAGGTGCCGCCGCCCAGGTCAAAGACCAGAATGCATTGATCTTGATCTTGCTTTTCCATGCCATAGGCAAGGGCAGCCGCCGTTGGCTCGTTGATAATCCGTAACACTTCCAGCCCTGCGATCGTGCCAGCGTCTTTGGTTGCCTGTCGTTGAGCATCACTAAAGTAAGCCGGTACAGTGATTACGGCTTGCTGAACGGGTTCGCCCAGGTAGTTTTCAGCGTCCTGCTTCAGCTTTTGCAGAATCATTGCTGACACTTCTTGGGGGGTAAAGTTGCGCCCACGAATCTGGACATCGACCGTATCATCTTTGCCCTTTACACAGTTGTAAGGGACACGCGATCGCTCCATTTCGGTGTCTTCCCAACGGCGACCAATGAAGCGCTTGATGCTAAAAACAGTATTTTCAGCGTTAGTAACAGCCTGCCGCTTGGCAAGTTGACCAACCAGTCGATCGCCAGCCTTGCCAAAGCCAACCATGCTGGGTGTCGTTCGTCCGCCTTCTGAGTTGGAGATGACAATCGGTTGACCGCCTTCTAAAACAGCAACGCAGCTATTTGTCGTGCCCAGGTCGATACCAATGACTTTTCCCATAACAAGTGGCGGTAAGAATACGTGGGGTGGACGTGGGTACTTGAAAACACAGGCAAAGAGTCAAGCTGAAATGGTCTTCAACGAAACCGGCATTCACCTGTGCTGGTTTCAAGCATTCCCAAATTTAATTTGGAATTAAACGTGTCAAGCAAAATTAGGTTTCTGCACCGCTCTGATCAGTCTCCTCAGAGGTTATCACGGGCTCTGGGGCAGCAGCAACTTTCACCAGCGCATGGCGTAGCACACGTTCGCCCAAAACATAGCCACGGACTAGTTCTTCCATGACAGTGCCTTCGGGATGCTGATCGGTCGGCTCCCGCATGACAGCTTCGTGAAGGGCTGGGTCAAACTCTTTGCCCTCAGAGCGCATCGGTGCCACCCCAATCCGCTTGAGGCAGTCAACCAGTTGCTTGTAAACGCTTTGATAACTTTTGTGAATTGTTGTTTCTTGCTCGGTTTGAGGCTTGATGTGCGATCGAGCGCGTTCAAAGTTATCAACCACTGGCAACAATTCATTAATCGTTGAGCATTTTACTTGTAGCTCCAGGTCCTCTTTTTCTCGCTGGGTACGTTTGCGATAGTTATCAAAATCGGCGGCAATACGCACGTATTGACCAGTACGTTCCTCTAGCTGCGCTCTCAGGAGGCTGATTTCACTGTCCTTCTCTGCCAATGCAGCCGAACCACCTTGACTCGGAAGCGGTTCTTCATCCACGACGGTAGCCTGTGCATTCTCGACAGGCATACCCGTCACGTCGCTATCGGTTAGGGTAGAGTCAATCGCAGGCTCTCCACCAAAGCCATCTGGGAACGGGG
>JBGTJW010000583.1:0-6064 GCA_041744955.1 Stenomitos sp.
GCCATTCACGAAAGCTGCCACGATTACATCCACACGAGCAAAAGCGAAAGCTAAGAACATCGGGAGCTGGATGCACAGAAATGGGCACGTCCAGATCTAAATGAGAGGGGCGGGAGATAATACTCCCCCTCGACTCAACCCGCGTATTTTTGCCTACGGCTCGATGCCGCTTGCTCGGGAGCACTGCACTGTCAGCCGCCCAAAAGTCGCGCTTAGCAGATAGCACATTGTCGATAGACCGCAGGTAACGATTGCCACAGGGCTCTGGCTCCTGCTTCCGAACGATCGCCAATGTACACACCTACAATTTCCCGCGTCTTCACATCAATGGCTAACCAAACCCACTGCTTGTTCCGCTGGTTGTCGACAAATGACCACAATTCGTCGCATTGGATCCTTAAGCGCCCCTTTTTTTAGCTCGCAGGTTTACTTGCCCTGGGCACTGCTGCATATTTGGTGTTGACAAAGCGTTGCAGCCAAAGTTCGCAAACCCCTGTCACTTGAGCAATTCCTGCCCAGGAAAGGCGCTCCAACAACAAGAACGTCAATCAAGTCTTTGGTTGCTTGATCAATCACGGGAGTTTTGCGGGTCTTGCACAAATTGTCTGCCGCAGTCCAGACACTTTAAGTTCTGTTTGCCGTTGTGAATTCTGCCATTCTTGACGGTATGTTGTGACCCACAGCTTGAACAAGAAATCATGACTGCTGACACCAGGAGGAACTAAACATCAACCACCATTCTATCCTTACTTGTTTAGGACTATCGCACTACCGCATTTTGGTCGCGTCCGTAATGGTAGCTCGTTCCATTAACTAGCTGTACGCCCTATGCATAAACGAAAGCAGGCACTCGTTTGTAAGCTGGCGTGCCCGAGCGTGTTTCAGTTCGTGCTTTGAAAATCGCATTCACTTCAGGATAGAACATCAATGCTGCCCCCTGACGCACCGCACCGTAAATAACCTCAACGTTTTCCAGCTTGCCTGCATCAGCCTGAACGGTAACGCGCTGATGTGCCTGCAACCCTGCGCCTTCCGCATCAGCCTGGTTCATCAAGATACAGTTGCGGTGAGGTATCCCGCGATACTGGTCGCCGATTTTGTAAACCACTGTGTTGTGCTGCGAGTAGCTGCGTCCGGTTATTAGTGCTACAACCACGCCCTGAGTAGACTCAGAAGCCCCAAAGTCCTTTGGCTCTGGTAGCGTGAGGTTAGGCAGTGGCGCGACAAACATTGAGGCTTTGCCAGATGGCGTGGGGAAGTGTGGCTCTGTCAAGAGCCGCCCGCCGATCGTAAATTCCTCTTTCGTTTCATCGAGCGTCGCCATTTTCTCAAAACCAGGAATGGTTTGGGCGATCAGGTGCCGAACATACTTCGGGTTTTGAAGTTGTCGCCAGTTAACTGGATATTCACCGTGCAGACGGTGAGCTAGTTCCGTCAAAAACTCCACTTCTGGAATCAGGTCAGCTTTTTTCAGATGGGTTTCACCCTCATCGCTCAACCGCACGAAGTTGTTGCCCGACTCAGTTGTGATCTTGTAGGGTTGCTCAAATCGATTCAGTACCGGAATCACGATCGTATTCTTCTTCGCCAACCCGTTAAAATGCCCTAAGTTAGGCTTGGTGGCAAGATAGATAATTGTTTCGATGTTGCCTAAGGCGCGTTTGGCTTGCGTCGAGTCAGGATTCGCCGCGTACAAGTTACCGCCGACACAAATCAAGGTATCGACTTTCCCAGCATCTGCCGCTTCAATTAGGTTGCGAGTGTGATACCCCTGGACGCGACTAAGGGGTCGCCCCAACAGCCTTTCCAGGGCTTGCTGAATTTCCTGCCTTAGCTTGACGGTCACGCCCATTGAGCCAAAGCCCTGCACGTTGGAGTGTCCTCTCACGGGCATAACACCTGCGCCCTCTTTCCCCACGTTGCCTGTGATCAAGGCAGTATTAGCAATGGCGTAAACGTTGTCTACGCTGTTTTGGTGCTGGGTAATTCCCATTGCCCAAGCAAAGACGACCCCTTTAGAAGTGCCAATGATCGTTGCGGCAGTTTCAATTTCTGCTTGGGAAACGCCACAGGTTGCAGTGATGGTTTCCCAATCGGTTGATCGCGCGTGTTCAATCACCGCTTCCCAGCCCTCGGTGTATGCTTGCAGGTATTCTGTTGCGATCAGCCCCTGTTCAACTAGGGACTTTTGAATACCCGTGAACAGTGCAACATCGCTGCCAGGAATGGGTTGAAGATATAAAGAAGAAATGTCAGAGCCAGTGAACAAAGACTTGATCGGATAGGCAGGCGAACCAAATTTGACCAAGCCAATCTCCATGATCGGGTTCACGACAATCACCTTGCCGCCATGTTCACGCAGTTGGATCAACTCGTTCATCAAGCGGGGTTGGTTATAGGAAGGATTGGAACCCGTCAGCACAACACAATCTGCTTTCTTCAAGCTTTCCAAGCTCACGACTGAGGTTTTTGTCCCCAACATCTCGTACAGCCCAGTTGTAGAGGGAGCGTGACATAGGTCAGAGCAGTCTGCCAAGTTGCTGGAACCCAGCGTTCGGATCATTAATTGCAACAAGTAAGCAGCTTCATTAGAAGCGCGACCGGAACTGTAAGATGCTACTCGTTCAGGCTGCTTGCGAAAGGCAGCTTCAGCAATTTCATAAATCTCGTCCCAGGTGATGCGTTCGTAATGAGACTTGCCTTCCCGCAGAATCATGGGAAAACTCAGTCGTCCTAAGCGATCGCACTCCATCGACGTGAGTTGCTGAAGTTCGTTAATGCTGCGTTGCTCAAAAACGGAAGCGGGAACGGGTGGCTTGATTTCAGCAGAGATCGCCTCAACGCTCTTCATACAGCGCTGAAGCGTTTCCCCCTCCTCATTTGTAAAGCCTCCTTTCTGTCCACCCGTACCCCAAGAACAAGACGGGCAAGCACTTTTATGAAATAATGTCTTCCAGAGCTTGGGTCCTTCTGGAGATAGCGTATGCTTTGCCCAAAACTGAACGACCGGTAAGCCGCCTCCAATGTCTGGAGTTTGATCGTTTTTATCGTCAAATGGCGGAGTCGGTTGGACATTCTGCTGTGTGTTTGCGTCCATGCGGCTTACCTCTTGTTTGGGGTGAGTGATGTTCTAGATGTGTGAGTTAGGAATCACGACGCTTCAAGATCTTACCCCAACCACGACGGATTCATCGCTGTACTGTCGAATTGACTACTTGTCTTATAGCGTTCGTACTGACCCTTTGCCGCCGCTTCGCGAGTCCGGTTGAGCATCGCCGTGGTTTGTTCAGGGCTCATCGGCTTAAACGTGCGGGCTGCCTCGATCGCTTGCTCCAGGAGTTTCATACTGTCAATGCCTGTAATCACTGTTGAAATGGGCAGATTCATTGTATAGTGGAGGCATTCGATCGGGGTGACCGTGTTGCTTCTGAGGATGTAGGGGTCGCCCATAGATTTCATCCCCAGCACACCGATGTTAGCCTGCACCAGTTTGGGTAGAACCTCGCGTTCAAAACTTCTGAAATGAGCATCCATCACGTTCAGCGGCATTTGTACTGTGTCGAAACGAAAATTGTTTTGCGCAGCAATCTCTAGCATTCTGAGGTGAACGAGCGGATCTTTATGCCCTGTGAAACCAATGTAGCGAATCTTGCCCGCTTTTTGTGCCTCTACAACAGCCTCCATTGCACCACCAGGAGCGAAGACGCGATCGGGGTCTTCAAAGCGAATAATTTCATGATGCTGCATCAGATCGACATAATCAGTCTGCAACGCTTTCAGAGACTCATCAATTTGTTGAATTGCCGCCGCCTTCGTTCGACCGTCGAGCTTTGTCATCACGAAGACTTTTTGGCGATAATTGCCCTTGAGTGCCATACCCATCAGCCGTTCGCTGCGTCCGTTATGGTAATCCCAGGAGTTATCCATGAAATTGATACCGCGATCGATCGCGCTGCGAATCAACCGAATACTCTCTTGATCCTCTCGAATTCGTCCGATGTGATGACCTCCCAAACCGAGTACAGATACTTTTTCTCCAGTGCTGCCCAAAGTTCTGTAGATCATCTCGCCATTTCTAGTTGGGGTTGGAGTAGATGGAGTTTGAGCTTGAGCGGGTGGCGTCTGAGCTAGAAGTGCGAATCCTTCTGAAGCTGCTAGCCCAAGTGCCGCCAAACCCGAAGTAGATGCCACCTTCAATAAATCCCGTCTGCTGATCTCCACGGGTATCTCCTCTCGAAGAACAATTAGAGCGAGATTAGCACGCTGGCAGACTTAGAGGCATCTAACCAAAGTCGCGGATGTATCACCACTTGGTTGCCTTTATACTAGTTGTAAGAACTTCTTTAAGCAAATGTCTTACGAGCCGCTACATCACAAATATCGCCCCCAGACATTTGCGGAGCTAGTGGGACAAGAAGCGATCGCTACTACCCTCACGAACGCTATCCGCACCTCAAAAATTGCCCCTGCTTACTTGTTCACTGGTTCCAGGGGTACGGGCAAAACCTCTAGCGCTCGAATTCTAGCGAAGTCTCTTAATTGTCTTAAAAGCGCTAAACCGACTCCAGCACCCTGCGGCGTGTGTGATGTATGTCAGGGAATTGCCAAAGGTGCCACCTTAGATGTAATTGAAATTGACGCTGCTAGTAACACTGGGGTGGACAACATTAGAGAACTAATTGAAAGAGCGCAGTTTGCGCCCGTGCAGTGTCGCTACAAAGTATACATTATTGATGAAGTCCATATGCTCAGTTCAGCGGCGTTTAATGCCTTGCTGAAGACACTAGAGGAACCACCCAATAGCGTGGTGTTTGTATTAGCAACAACCGATCCCCAGCGGGTATTACCAACAATTATTTCCCGCTGTCAAAGGTTTGATTTTCGCCGTATTCCAATAGAACCGATGGTGACTCATTTGGGTAATATTGCCTCTAAAGAAGATATAAATATTACTCCCGAAGCTGTACAGATAGTAGCTCAAATTGCTCAGGGAGGATTGCGGGATGCAGAAAGTCTCCTCGATCAATTAAGTCTGTTATCAAGTCAAGTAACAGTTGAACGAGTCTGGGATTTAGTCGGTTCTTGTTCAGAACCAGACTTGCTAGAGTTGTTAAAGGCGATCGCTCAACATAACTCTGAAGCTATTTTAGATCGCGCCCGTACAATTATGGAGCGAGGTCGAGAACCTCTAACTGTTCTCCAGAATCTCGCTGGTTTCTACCGGGATTTACTGATTGCTAAAACTGCCCCTCATCGTAACGATTTAGTTGCTTGTACTCAAGCAACCTGGAAAGCACTGTGTGAAGAAGCCATACTTTGGGACATTCCTACAATTTTAGCTGGACAACAGCACCTCGCCAAAAGCGAAGTTCAACTTAAAAACACTACCCAACCGCGTCTGTGGTTGGAAGTGACACTCCTAGGATTGTTGCACAGAGCCGATCTGCGAGAAGATAGAAAAGCACACAACCATCAGTACTCAGAACCAAATCGTCATCCCATACCGCCGCAGCAAGTAGTAAAAGTGGTAGAAAATTCACAGCTACCAGTTCAACAGGAAAATCCACAACCAAGCGTACAGCAGGATGATACCTTTGTCCCAACTCCTGAGCCAGTTGCTGAAGTTCAAAAGAGCCAATCAACATCTGGGCCACTTTCTGGAGAAAATTCTGCAGCTGACACACCGCGAGAAGAAATTTGGCAACAAGTTCTTGCTAATCTCCAGCCAAAATCAACACAAGCATTACTGCGTCAAATGGGTCTTCTGATTAACTTTGATGGTAATGTTGCTCGTATTGGCATGAAATCGCCTGTTTGGTGTAAACAGGCTAAAAATTACCTGCCTAACATTAAAGCAGCTTTTCAAGAAACCTTTAAGCGTGAAGTACAGGTGAACCTGGAGTTAGCAACATCTACTCCGTCTAAAAATGCCTCTGTCAATCAGCCGTCTTTTGAGCCAGCAACGCCTCCAGTCACTGAGCAAACTGCTAACCATATCGTCACAGAGACTTCATCGAGTCAACCACAGCCAATAATTACAGCAGAATTTCCTACGATAGATGTA